>JANMIH010000370.1:0-1909 GCA_031375685.1 Polaromonas sp.
TGCATGGGTACATGCACGACCGGGGGTGCCTCCGGCGGCCCGGCAGGGGCCTGTTTTTAAGATACCCCAAAACCAACTCGGGGAAATTACAGAAAGGATGTTGCACTAACCCGCACATCTTTGCCAGGTGGCGCATGGCAGTTGCACGGACTTGCCGCCTGCGAAGAAATAGAACCGCATCAAGTCTTCAACAGAAAACCTGAGCCTTCCCGGCTCGGGTTTTTTGCTTTATGGGTTGGAAATATACGTAGGCTTGGTGCCGGCATCAAAGGCCAAGCGGTCACAATCGTGGGTACCATAGAGAGAACAGCCAAATTCGTCGATAAAACCAGTCGATAAAACGAGCCGACACGTTAACCGTCAATCTATGTCCTCATCCCAGTTCACCTACCCCCCGCGCCCTCCTGCGCCAAACCACGTTGTACGTGAAGAACACATCGAATATGGCTTTGTCGGCAAACTTCAAGGCCTCAAATACGAATACCGCCCCGACATCCGCGACCGCGCCTCACTGGAGCGCAACTTCCGCGATAAGTTTGAAGCGCTGAACCGCTTCAAGTTGTCTGATGGCGAGTTCGCCCGCCTACTCGATGAAATCGTCACGCCCGACGTATTCACCGCAGCCAAAACGCTGCGCACCATCAACTCGTTCACGCGCGAAGACGGTACACCGCTGAACTACACCCTGGTCAACATTAAAGACTGGTGCAAAAACACCTTCGAGGTTGTCAATCAGCTGCGCATCAACACCGACTACAGCCATCATCGGTACGACGTACTTATCCTCATCAACGGTGTGCCGTGTGTTCAGATCGAGCTAAAAACGCTGGGCATCAACCCGCGCCGCGCCATGGAGCAGATCGTTGAGTACAAAAATGACCCTGGCAACGGCTACGCCAAGACGCTGTTGAGCTTTTTGCAGCTCTTCATCGTCAGCAACCGCACCAATACCTATTACTTCGCCAACAACAACGCACGCCACTTTGCGTTCAATGCGGACGAGCGCTTTTTGCCCATCTACCAGTTTGCCGACGAAGCCAATAACAAGATCAGCCAGCTCGACGAATTTGCGGACAAGTTTCTCGCCAAATGCACCCTTGGCGAGGTCATCAGCCGCTATATGGTGCTGGTCGCCAGCGAACAAAAGCTGCTGATGATGCGTCCCTATCAGGTGTATGCGGTCAAGCAAATCGTGGACTGCATCCATCAAAACTGCGGCAACGGCTACATCTGGCACACCACCGGCAGCGGCAAAACGCTCACATCCTTCAAAGCCTCCACACTGCTGAAAGACAACCCAACAATAGAAAAATGCCTTTTTGTTGTGGACCGCAAAGACCTGGACCGCCAGACCCGCGAAGAGTTCAACCGCTTTCAAGAAGGCTGCGTTGAGGAAAACACCAATACCGCCACGCTGGTGCGCCGCTTGCTGTCTGACGACTATGCCGACAAAGTCATCGTCACCACCATTCAAAAGCTCGGCCTGGCGTTAGACGAAAACAGCAAACGCAACAAACAGCAGACTAGAGACGGTAAGGCCACCTTCAAAGAGCAACTGGCACCGCTCAGCGACAAACGCATCGTCTTTATTTTTGACGAATGCCACCGCCCCCAGTTTGGTGATAACCACGACGCCATCAAGAACTTTTTCCCCAAGGCTCAGCTCTTCGGCTTTACCGGTACGCCGATTTTTGAGAAGAACGCCACAGTCAAGCAGTTTGAGGGCGAAGAAGGCCAGTTACGCACCACACAAGACATCTTCCAAAAGCAGCTGCACGCCTACACCATCACCAACGCCATTGAAGACGCCAACGTGCTGCGCTTCCATGTGGACTACTACAAGCCGGAAGGCAAGAACCCGCCCAAGCCAGGCGAAGCGCCGGCCAAGCGGGCGGTGGCTGAGGCCATC
>JANMIH010000382.1:0-5051 GCA_031375685.1 Polaromonas sp.
TGGGGCTCCTGCATCAAGGGTTCGTGAATTGTCCGTCGGATCTATGGGATTCATGGGGAGGCATTCATACGATTAAAGAGCAGGAGGAATTTCATCAGGCAAGGTATCTTGTATCTGGTCCAAAGGCAACTCAAGGACTGCTTGTGGCGTACCCATTCCAAACTCGATCTGCTCCAGCATTGCAGTCGGCTCGTTATGACTGTCCATGGGCGGTAATTCGTTGAGTGAACTCACACCCAGATCATCCAGAAACTGCTTGGTTGTGGCGTACAAAGCAGGCCTACCCACCGTTTCGCGGTGACCAATCACATCGACCCAACCCCTGTCTTCCAGTTGCTTGAGGATCAGACTGTTGATGGTCACGCCGCGTATGTCTTCCATGTCGCCACGCGTCACAGGCTGTCGGTAGGCAATGATGGCCAAGGTTTCGAGCGTGGCCCGGCTGTAGCGCGGCGGCTTTTCAGGGTGCAGTCTGTCCAGATATTCGCGCATGTGCGGTCGGCTTTGAAAGCGCCATCCGGTCGCTATATGAATCAGCTCCACGCCGCGATCAGTCCAGTCATTTTGCAAGTCTTCGAGCAGCAGCTTAATGCTGTCAAGGTTAAGCGTCCCGTTGAACAAAACACCCATGTCCCGCAACGGCAAAGGCTGCTGGGCGCAAATGAGTGCTGTTTCGAGGACGCGTTTGGCATCCACCGTATTCATGATTTCAATTTTTTGAAGAGGTCGGCAATCAACTGATGGAAACACCCGTTAGCGGGTGTAACTAGAACTTAACAGCGACGAGTAGATGCTGTATGGCCATTTCAACCGTGGCCGCTGTATTGCAAAATTCAAGGGTCAGACGATGGATTGTAACTTAGGCCCATTTGCTGCACGGCCGCCTGAATATCGGCCGCAAGCGACGATTTAAACCGCAGTGATTCCCCGGTGACTGGGTGTAAAAACGCCAGCTCGAAGGCGTGAAGTGCTTGCCTTTGCAAACCACCTCCAGGCAAGCCGCCGTACAACTCGTCAGCCAGCAAGGCATGTCCAATAGCCGCCATGTGCACGCGAATCTGATGCGTGCGGCCTGTGTGAAGTTTGCAACGCACAAGGCAACAGTCTGGCCCGTTCTCGATCAAAGTGATGGTCGTCGATGCTGTTTTACCCGGATTTTTAGCCAAATCAACCACCGCCATACGCAGTCGATTTTTGACGTCCCGACCTACCGAAAAATCAATTTGACGGTTTTTAGCGCCCAGCCAGGTATTGTGGGCCAGCGCAATGTATTGCCTGTTCACACTGCGGACAGCCATCATTTGCACCAGTTGATCCATGGCAAGCCGGGTTCGCGCCACGACCATCAAACCACTGGTGTCTTTGTCAAGACGGTGGACAATACCCGCTCGCGGCAGAGTCGAAGCTTGGGCGTCGCGCGCCAGCAAGCCATTCAGCAGAGTTCCTCTCCAGTTGCCAGGCGCTGGATGAACGACCAAACCAGCGGGTTTGTTGATGACCAAAATATAGTCGTCTTCGTAAACCACATCCAGTGCCATGGGCTCAGGTTTGAAAGCTTGGCTTTGGGGTGTCGGTTTGAGCTCAATCGTCAAACCGTCGCCTGCTTTGACCTTGCTGGAGGCTTTGGTTTGGGTGCGTCCTTTGTGTGCAACTGCGCCAGATTCAATCAATTGTTGAAGGTAGCTGCGGGAAAACTCAGGCACGATTAGTACCAAAGCCAGATCCAGCCTCTGGCCGTGACTTTCGACTGGGACAATCGCCTGGCGAAGCTCGCAGGCTGCATCGACCAAAACATCCGCGTCTTCGTGACCCTCACCCGACCCGGGCAAAGCCGCGCTCGATATAATCGGTTTTTGTTGTTCCAAGTCAGTCATTCGTAGAGGTCAATCGCCATGTTCCGCATCAAATTATCGGTTGTTCCCAGCGTATCACCTCTTGCCATAGCCGTGATGGGGTTTAGCTTGGTACTGGCAGGCTGCTCCAGCACACCGGTTGACCCGACGGGTAACTGGAGCCCCAACAAAATTTACGCTGAAGCCAAAGACGAATCGGAATCTGGCGGCTACGACAAGGCTATTTCTCTGTTTGAGAAACTCGAAGGCCGCGCTGCCGGGACGCCATTGGCTCAACAGGCTCAACTTGAAAAAGCCTATGCACAGTACAAAGGCGGCGAGCAAGCCCAAGCCGTTGCAACTTTGAATCGTTTCATCAAGCTGCATCCTTCCAGTCCGGCGCTTGACTATGCCCTTTACCTTCGGGGCCTCGTCAACTTCAATGACAACCTTGGACTGTTCGGCAACTTTATCAGCCAGGATCTGGCAGAGCGCGATCAAAAAGCAGCCAAAGAGTCGTTTGAATCTTTCAAAGAACTGGTGACCCGTTTCCCGGATTCGCGCTACAGCGCCGATGCCAGGCTTCGTATGGGCTATACGGTAAATTCGCTGGCTCAGTTTGAAGTTCACGTCGCCCGCTACTACTACAGTCGTGGTGCATATGTTGCCGCCATCAATCGCGCCCAGACCGCAATTTCCGATTACCGTGACGTTCCTGCGCTGGAAGAAGCCGCCTACATCGTTTACAAATCCTATGACGCCCTGGGTATGACGCAATTGCGCGACGACACAAAACGGGTGATCGAAAAGACTTACCCGCAAAGCGAGTTTTTATCCAAAGGCTTTAAAAAATCAAGCGGTCCCTGGTACAAACTTTGGTGAGTTGGTCAGTCATGTCGGTCTCTGAATTGAGCCGTACCATCGGTGGAAGCGCCCTTAACAAGCGTTTACCGTAACCCATGCTTATCAAACGGGTGTCACACACGACGAGCACCCCCTGATCAGTTTCTCTGCGTATCAAACGGCCTGCACCCTGCTTGAGCGCGACGGCCGCTTCAGGTACAAAATAATCGTTGAAAGCGCTTCGCCCTTGTGCTACCAGAGCCTTTGCTCGCGCCTCGGCCATCGGGTCGTTGGGTGGCGGAAATGGCAACTTGTCAATGATCACCAGTTGCAGAGCATCACCGGGCACGTCAATACCTTCCCAAAACGAACTTGAGGCCACCAGGACACAACCACGCTGACCAGCTGTGTTGCCCTGTCTGAAGCGCTCAATCAGCATTCTTTTGGGCATCGCACCTTGCACCAGCACATCCAGCTCGCCAGATGGCTCAAACGTCGATGTCAATGCCTCGCCAATCACCCTCAAAGCCTTGAGCGTTGTCGTCAGCACCATGGTGCGGCCGCCTAACTGCCGCGCCCATTGGGTGGCTGAATCTGCCACTGTCAAAGCATGCGTTGGGTCAGCAGGTTTGGGGAAATGTTGCGGAACATACAGCGCAGCCTGCTCTGCATAATCAAAAGGACTGCCGACGCGTAAAATTTCGGCATCTTCGAGACCGCAGGGCTGCGTAAACCAGCTCAGTCTTTCGTCATCCCCCAGCGTGGCAGACGTAAATATCCATGATTTGACAGATTCAGGAGATGCCTTGAGCAATTTTGTTTTGACTGTCTCAGCAATCGTCAAGGGCGACTCAACCAGTCGAAGCTGGGTAGTGACATCGACCCAGCGAACACAGCCAGGTTGACAGGTTTTTGAAAAGCTTTCAGCCCTCTCGGCCAGTGCGCCTGCACGTTCACGCAGTCGTACAAAATCGGGGGCAATTTCAGTGACCGTATCCAGTGCAGTGCAGGCGTCATTGAACGATTTGGCCGCGACTTCAAGCGCGTTTACCCATGTCTTGGCATCCAAACCTTCTGGCGTGACATCTGTCCACCTCAGTTTGCTACCCGAGTAAGCCTTGCCAGCAGACAGCCTGAGCTGTCTGGCGGCGCGCTCGCAGTCGCCGACCACTTGTTGCCAGTCCACCAATCCGCGCGCCATTTGCAGACCTGCACCAAGCAAGTCCCGACAAAAATCAAGAAGCTGACCTGTGGTGAGGTTTTTACCCAGAAACTGAATGCCAGTTTCGTTGAGCTGATGCGCCTCGTCAAAAATCGCAATCCGGACCGTAGGCAACAACTCTGCCATGCCAGACTCGCGCACCGCCAAATCCGCAAAAAACAGATGGTGGTTGATGACCACCACATCAGCAGACATGGCTTCACGCCTGGCCAAATTGACGTGGCAAGCGCGAAACTGCGGGCATTGCGCGCCCAGGCAGTTCTCACGTGTTGAAGTGACCAGCGGTATCAAAGGCGAACGCTCATCCAGGCCTGGCAACTCAGCCAGGTCACCAGCTTTGGTCGATTGCGCCCATAGCTCAATTTTGGCCAGTGACCGCAAAGTGCTGCGATCTGTCACGCTGCTGTCCTGCCGAGCCAGTGTCACGCGGTGCAGACAGACATAACTTGAACGCCCCTTGAGCAGCGCGGTGCGAACAGCCACACCGAGAGCCTGAACCAGACGCGGCAAATCGCGACCAAAGAGCTGGTCTTGCAGCGCTTTTGTGGCAGTGGACACCAGCACACGCTCGCCACTGAGCAAGGCGGGCACCAAATACGAAAAAGTCTTGCCCACACCAGTGCTGGCCTCAACCACCAGCGCCTGGGCATTTTCAATCGCGTTAGCAACAGCCAGAGCCATTTCAAGCTGGCCACTGCGCGCCACAAAGTGATCCGCCGCGCGAGACAGCACACCATCTGGCTCAAAAGCCGTTTGAACTTCTTGCGCCAGATTCATCAGGCAGGCTCGGGCGGGTCGAGCGACTGCTCTAACTGGAATATCTGGTCGCGTAGACTCAATCGGCGCTTTTTCAGGCGCCTCAAGATCAACTCGTCCACAGGGACGGCATGTGCCGCGATGTCAACCAGTGCGTTCAGATCGGCGTGCTCGATTTTGAGTTCGATCAGTCGTCTTTCAGGGGAATGAAGGTTCAAGTCCAAGGTGTTTTTTTAGTTGCAGCCGGTTGCTCTGATAATACGGGTTAATCAATTTAAACGATTTTCAGAAATACCAAGTTTCTAAGATGTCAAACGGCTACCGAATCACCGCTTCCACAGGCATCCACAAGGGTGACCGTGACTATCAGCAAGACCAGGTCAACCTGATCAGCCACC
>JANMIH010000394.1:0-3473 GCA_031375685.1 Polaromonas sp.
CTTTGGAAATCCCGCACCATCATCGGGTAGGGGTGCGGCCCGGCTACCGTGCCAATGATGTAGAAGGTATTGTCCACATTGGCCACCCAGTCGCGCATGGCTTCGTTCAATGCGTCTTTCAGTGTTTTGCTGCCAGACTCAACGGGCACCACGGTAGCGCCCAGCAGCTTCATGCGGTACACATTGGGGCTTTGGCGTTTGACGTCTTCACTGCCCATGTAGACCACGCATTCCAGCCCGTAGCGGGCGCAAATGGTGGCGGTGGCCACACCATGCTGGCCTGCGCCGGTTTCGGCGATCACGCGGGGTTTGCCCATGCGTTTGGCCAGCATGGCCTGACCGATGGTGTTGTTGATTTTGTGCGCGCCGGTGTGGTTCAGGTCTTCGCGCTTGAGGTAAATCTGCGCGCCGCCCTGTTCGCGGCTCGTGCGGGCGGCGTGGTAAATCGGGGAAGGGCGGCCTACAAAATGCGCCAGCTCGTACTGGAATTCTTTTAAAAATTCAGGCTCATGCTGGTATTTTGCGTAGGCTTCTTTCAGCTCGGTCAGCGCGTGTGTCAGGGTTTCTGATACAAAACTGCCGCCGTAAACACCGAAGTGACCTTTGAGGTCAGGTTGTTGGTACTCGTACATTTGAAATCACAGTCTTTGCAAGTTGGTCGTCGGCAGCGCGAACGGCTGCCACAAATTGACTGATCAGCTCGGGGCTTTTGATGCCTTTGGCGGTTTCAACCCCCGAGCTCACATCGACAGCCAGCGTTTTACCGCGTGGCCGGACTTGCAAAATGCCGTCGCTCACGTTTGCAGGTGTGAGTCCACCAGACAAAACGAGGTGAGCATTGACGCTTGGAGGAAGCAGTGACCAATTGAATGTTTTTCCGCCGCCACCAAACCCTTCGACATGCGCGTCTAAAAGGATGGCTTGAGCTTGTTTGAAATCTTCCGCATATTTTACGAGATCGAAATTCAATGGTGCGTTTGGGGTTTCTGCCTGGATGGGGATACGGGCCGCTTTCATGAAGGGGCGGGCGATTTGAAGGCATATTTCAGGTGTTTCATCACCATGAAATTGCACCAAAGCGCCCTGAATACGGGCACAAGCAGCTATTATTTCAGTACCAGGTGCATTGACAAACAGAAGAACTGGCGTGACAAACGGTGGCAATCTGGCGGCCAGCTCGGCAGCTCGCGCAGGGCTGACGTAGCGTGCACTGGGCGCGTACAGCACGAATCCGACCGCATCAACGCCAGCGGCTACCGCTGCGTCAACGTCCTGTTCGTGGGTCAAGCCGCAGATTTTGATTCTTGTTCTGGTCATGGTAGCCAATCATACGCAGCGGTGCGATTTGGCAAGCCATAATTTTCTTCGTAGACGGGGCCTAAAAAGTACAGCCCATCAGGCGAAAAAGTAGGCGCTGCCGCATCGCGTCTTTTAGCTGCCATCACCTCGACCATCCACTCCGGCTTTTCAAACCCCTGGCCGACCGCCACCAGGCAGCCCATGATGTTGCGAATCATGTGGTGCAAAAAGGCGTTGGCTTCAAACTCAAACCGCCAGTAGGGCGAGCCGGGCTTTTGCGTGATGTTGATGCGCGTGACGGTTTTAATGGGTGATTTGGCCTGGCACTGCGCAGCACGAAAGGAGCTGAAGTCATGCTCGCCTAGAAGGTAAGCGGCGGCACAGCGCATGTTATCGCCATCCAGTGGGCGGTACACCCAGCCAACCCTGCCCGCTTCAACGCTTGGTCTGACTGGAGACTCCAGCACCACATAGGCATAGCGCCGCCCAATAGCGCTGCCTCGCGAGTGGAATTCATCAGGCACAACCCGCGCCCACTGCACAGCAATGTCGCTGGGCAAAAAGGCATTCGTACCGCGCACCCACGACGCGGTTTCGCGCTCAAGTTCCGTATCAAAATGCACCACCTGCATCAGGCCGTGCACGCCTGCATCGGTACGGCCAGCGCAATTGACGCGCACAGGAACTGCGCAGAATTTGGCCAGCGCCAGCTCCAGCTTGTCCTGAATGGTGTTACCAGAAAGCTGGCTTTGCCAGCCCTCGTAGGTGCTGCCGTTGTAGGTGATGCCCAGCGCTAACCGCAAAACACCCGCCTCACAGACAGGTCAAGACAAAGACTTCAAAAAGGCCTGTGCTTTTGACTTCAGTGCGCCGTCTGCTTCGGCAAGTACCTCGTTGGCCAAAGAACGAGCGCCGTCAGAGTCACCCAAGGTATTGAACTCCTGAGCCAGAGCCAGCTTGGTTTCCAGCGGGCCTTCAACCACCGCAGTTTGCGACACCACTGCAACCTTGGCCAGTGACGGGCTTTCAGTGATGGGTGCATCAAGGTCCAGCGACAACGAACCCATGTCAAATTCAAGCATGCCGCTGTCAACCGCTGGCGCCGGTGCAGCCACAGGAGCGGCCTTACTGACAACTGGCATGGGATCCAGGTTAAATCTCAGGCTTTTGTCTAGCGGTTCGAATGTCGCCGGGGCTGGTGGCGGTTGTTTGGTGCCGGGCAAATTCAAAGCAATGGTCTGGTCGGTGCCAAAATCCATGTCAAGGTCATCAAACGCGAGCTCATCTTTGGCCTGCAGTGCCACTGTTGGTTCAGGCGCATAAATCGGCGCTGGAGCAGGCGACGGCGGGGGGGCAAAGTCAGGCATAGCCATGGCTATGGGTTCAGCAGCCGTGGCTTGCAAGGATTCGTCACTTTCAGAAAAGTCCAGATCCAGGTCAAAGTCAACCGATGACGCTGGCGCTTCAGGCTGGGCAGCAAGCATCTGTGGCATGGTGGCCGCACCAGAAAAGGCGGAAGCCGTGTTCAGTGGCGCGTTACCTGCTGGTGGTTGGCCGCCGGGTTGGTACATCGGGTTGGTCGGATCCAGGTCACGGCCCAGCTCACAGATGTACGCCCATTCCGGCCCGTTGCCGCGGGTCAATTTAAAGGCATCGCCAGCAACGACTTCAAAGCCTTTCAGGTCCCGGCGTTTTGCGTAAATCTCCATCAGCTTGGCATGAATGGCACCGCGTGTCGGGCTGGTGCGCAAAGCCTCTTTAAGGATTTCCTCAGCCTGCAAATCGCGGCCATAAGCCAGGTATACGTCGGCCTCAGCGACCGGGTCCACATCGCCTGCGGCATCCAGCTGGCTGGGTGAGTACACAAGTGATGAGCCGGTGGCATTGCCGCCTTCACTGGTATCAATGCGCTGACCACCACTGGCACCAAAGAACGAATCAGGCTGAAGGCGGCTTTCCAGGAAGGAGCTGTCAACCGAGACTTGCTCGTTTCGCTTTTTGTAGCGGTAAAAACCAAATCCGGCCAGCAACGCAAGCAGCAGACCCAAGCCCGGCAACACCAGTGGGTTGTCGGTCAACTCGTCAATCAGGCTGGGTTCGGGTGGGGGAGGAGGTGGCGCAGCAACTGGTTTTTTAGCCGCCACAGGCGCGCTTGCAACAGGGGCAATCACGAC
>JANMIH010000406.1:0-3072 GCA_031375685.1 Polaromonas sp.
CAGCATACGAGCCGCACGCACCCGCTTCTTTGCCGCCTCGCTCAATCGCTTTTTTACCATGACAATCTTCTCCTGCAATGATCTTGCAGAGATAACGCGCGGGCAATAAATCGGTTGTCATGTGTTTAGAGAAGATCAATAATTCTAATTCCTATTAGAAACAGCATCAATAATCCAGTCCCATGCGACAATGCTTTTAACGGTTGCATGTTGAGTCTCCATGGCTTTCAGAGCTTGCACCAGGTGATCCTCAAGCAAGTCCAGAGAGTCAAACGTCTTGTTGTGAAAGTACTTCTCGCGCAGCTCATCCCAAATGTGTTCTTGAGGATTTAGCTCTGGTGAGTACGGCGGGAGAAACACCAGTTTCAAATTGACAGGCATTTCAAAGGTTTTGCTTTTGTGCCACCCCGCACCATCGACCACCATCACGATGTTGTCTTGCGGGTAGCGACTTGCCACCTCTGTCAGGAAGGCTTGCATCCATTGGCCGTTAACCTCTGGCAGCACCAGGCAGTCCAGCTTGCCATCCTGAGGGCTGACAGCTCCGTAGGCGTAAACGTATTGATGACTGAGCATCGCTTTGACCACTGGGCGCAATGGCTTTTTGCACCAGCAGTAGCAGCAATCGCTGATGCGGCCAAAGCGGGCCTCGTCTTGAAACATTAAGCGCAGTGGCTGCTTGACGGGAAAGCTGGCCAGTGTCTGCTGGATCAATTCGGGCAGTTTTTTTTCCACGCATGGCGTGCTTCAGGGTCTCCTTTGGGGCGCTGTGTATCTGGCGCCAGTTTGCGCCAGTGGTGCCGGTGCAGCATACGGTACACGCCCGACAAGGCCATTGTTTTGCCCAGCGCCTGCTCAATCAACGGCTGCAGGCGCGGGATGATGACCACACCACCCTGGTTGGCATCGTGCATGACTTTGTCCAGCGCAGCCGCCTCTTGCCCCAATGTCGCTTTGGCCCGATTGCGCAGAGCCGTCTTGGGCTGGGCACTCTGGCGTGTGCCCGCGGCTACGGCACAGTACGAGGTGCGCATTCGGCATGTGGCACCAACGGACCGCCCAATGGCCTGCGCCGTCTCGTGCAGCGTCAACCCCAGCTGCAACGGCAGCAGCACCGCCTGCGCTATGCGAAGCTCATCGGCGCTGGTTGCCAGCTTCATGCTCAGCAGTGCCGCTTCGATTTGCCCAATGCCACTTGCAGGTCTGGCCATGATGGTTTCCTGGATAGAAAAACCATATTATTCACGTTTTTATTAGGAATTGGAATAACTTGCGTCTTGATGGCGTGAAATCGCAAATGATTGGGTACTTTTTCACATTCATGAGGCAACTTGGCGACTTGGCGGCTATGCAAAAACCCCAGCCGTGTCCTGCATCCGGCCTGAGACTTCACCCAAATGGTGAAGCGTATCGCCAAAGGTCATTTCCAGTTGTGTCAGCTTTTTAAAGTAGTGACTCACGATGTACTCGTCTGTCACGCCAATGCCGCCATGCAGTTGCACCGCTTCTTGGCTGACTTGGCGCATGGACACGCCTAGCTGGTATTTGGCTCTGGCCATGGCGGCGGTTCGTTCTGCGGCGGGGGCGTTGAGTTTCAGGCTGGCATAGAAGCTCATCGACCGGGCCAGTTCGAGCTGCATCTTCATGTCAGCCACGCGGTGGCGCAGGGCCTGAAAGCTGCTGATCAGCACGCCAAACTGTTTGCGGGTGTTCATGTATTCCACCGTGATGGCCAACGTTTTGTCCATCACGCCAATGGCTTCGGCACAGGTTGCCGCAATACCAATGTCAACTGCGTGAGCCAGGGCGATTGTGCCGTCCAGTGTGACTAGCGTGGCGGGTGCATTTTTCAACGCCACCTCAGCCGCCCGGCCACCGTCTTGCGTCCCGTAGCCGCGCGTGGTCACGCCTTTGGCTGCGCGTTCAACCAAAAACAGCGCCAGTTTGCCGTCGGCCATTGCTGGCACGATGAAAGCATCTGCATGGTCACCACTGGGTACTATGCTTTTTGTAGCTGTTAGCGCCCATATTTGTTGGGTTTTAGTTGCTTTTGCTTCACATTTTGAGGTGTTGTAGCGGCCAGCACGCTCCTGGTGCGCCAAAACGACCAGGCTTTCGCCGGACGCGATTTTGCTTAGCCAGTCGGCTTTGACGGCATCTGGCGCATAGCCTGCCAGCACCGCACTGGCAATCAGCGTTTGCGCCAAGGGCTCCAGCACCATTCCGCGCCCTAGTTCCTCCATCACCACCATGCCTTCGGTCGGCCCCATGCCCATGCCGTCGTGGGATTCGGGCACGTACAGGCCCGTCAGGCCCAACTCGGCAAGCTCGGCATAGGCCTCGCGTGAAAAACCGCCGGCAGACGTGATGCCCTTGCGGCGCTCAAAGTCGTAGCCTTTGCCCACCCACTTGCGTACGGCGTCTCTTAACTGCTCTTGGTCGTCTGTGAAATCGAAATCCATAAATTACTCCCTGATCAACCTAAAACAAATTGCGAAACAATATTGCGTTGCACTTCATTGCTGCCGCCATAAATGGTGGTTTTACGCATGTTGAAGTACGTGCCTGCCAGTGGCGCGCAATGCAAAGCAGCACCTGGGTAGTCGCCTTGCCAGCCGGCTTCCATGGCCTCTTCAATCAGCGGCAGGGCAAAGGGTCCGGCGGCCAGCATCATCAGCTCGCTGTAGCGCTGCTGTATTTCACTGCCCTTGATTTTCAAAAGCCCAGCAATGTCAAGCGAGTTTTTGCCGGTTTTCTCGGCCGACAGCACGCGCAGCACCATCATCTCCAGCGCCACCACATCGACTTCGAGTTTGGCGATTTCGTCGCGGAATCTGAAGTCGTCCCACACCCCTTCAGCCTTGGCGATTTTTTTCAGCCGCTCCAGCTCACGCTTGCTGCGGTTCACGTCGGCAATGTTGGTGCGCTCGTGGCTAAGCAAATGCTTGGCATAAGTCCAGCCCTTGTTTTCCTCGCCGATCAGGTTCTCGGCCGGCACTTCGACGTTGTCGAACCAGACTTCATTGACCTCGGCTTCGCCATCGAGCAGCACGATGGGTCGCACGCTGACGC
>JANMIH010000408.1:0-4563 GCA_031375685.1 Polaromonas sp.
GCAGCCAGCAAAATAAAAATCAAAAAAGCCGGTCAGTTGCCCGCCTTCAAACATCACGTTGTCGCGAAACAGATCGGCATGAATCGCACCCAATGGCAGGGCTTTGTAGCCTGAACTTGCCGCAATATGATTTTGGTAAGCCAGCTCGCCCAGCAGCAGGCTGTTTTGCCCGGCGTCGACGTGCGGCAAGATGGCCGGTAGCGTGGTATTCCACCAGCTCAAGCCGCGCAGGTTGGGTTGGCTCAAATTGAAGTCTTGCCCTGCCAGGTGCATGCGTGCCAGCATGGCGCCGACCTGGGTGCAATGGGCTGCGCCCGGTGCCAACTCGCTGGCGCCAGTCAGCTTGTTGACGACAGCGGCCGGTTTGCCTTTGAGGCTGTGCAAGATGTTGCCGCTTTTGTCAGCCGCCGGGTTGGGCACGGGGATGCCGCGCTCGGCCAGGTGCTTCATCAATTGAAGATAAAAAGGCAGTTGCTCAAAACTCAGACGCTCAAACAGCGTCAGCACATACTGCCCGGTGTCGGTATCTGCAAAATAATTGGTGTTTTCAATGCCGCCAGCGCAGGGTTTGAGGCTTTGCAGGGGCCCCAAACTCAGGGCCTGGAAAAAATCAGCAGCCTCGTCAAACGAGACCTCGGTATAGACAGCCATGCCAGTAGAGTCGCAGTCGCTGATTAAAACTTCAACACATTCCAGACGCGCGATCCTGTGGTGTCACTTTTAGAGGTCGATGGCGCAGCACCGCGTGCCGTGTCTGATGGCTTGACCTCATAGGCCGGTACGTTGGTGCCCGTTTTGGGCTGAACGGTGATGCTTTGCGTTTCCCCACCCACACGTACTTCGTCAATCCGCGAGCCTGCGTCTTCGATGCGGATGCGCTGAATCGTCTGGTCTGGCCGGCCCGACGAGGCAACTGGCGAGGACGCTGGCGTCTGGGCGGGCTGGGCAGGTGCTTGCGCAGCACACAGTGTTGCCAGCGGTAATGCAGCCATCAAAACAAAGGTGCGGATGTGGGTGTGCAGGACGTGTTTCATGGCTGCATTGTAGGCTTGGGCTGGAGAATCACGGGTCTGAAATGATACTCAAGTTGCCAGCGGTAAATCCCGGACAATCCCACAGCATGACTACTGACAAAAAAACACTTTTACTGGTCGATGGTTCCAGTTATTTGTACCGGGCTTTTCATGCCATGCCAGACCTGCGGGCTGACCCGGCAGACCCGGCCAGCCCTGCCACTGGGGCGATACGCGGCATGGTCAACATGCTGCAAAAGCTGCGCAAAGACTACGCCGCTGACTACGCGGCCTGCGTGTTTGACGCCAAAGGCAAGACCTTCAGGGACGAGATGTACCCGGCCTACAAAGCTACCCGCTCGCCCATGCCGCCTGACTTGCGCAGCCAGATTGAGCCGGTGCATGAAGTGGTGGGCTTGATGGGCTGGCCTGTGCTGACGGTGCCGGGTGTCGAGGCCGACGACGTGATTGGCACGCTGGCATGCATGGCCTCAAGGCAGGGCATTGAAGTCATCATTTCCAGCGGCGACAAAGACCTGAGCCAATTGGTGGATGAGCACATCACGGTGATTGACACCATGAACAACAAGCGCCGCGACCTGGCCGGCGTGGAGGCCGAGTTTGGCGTGCCGCCACGTCTGATGGTGGACTACCAGGCCCTGGTGGGCGACACGGTGGACAACGTGCCGGGCGTACCCAAGTGCGGGCCTAAAACTGCGGTGAAGTGGCTGCTGGAATACGGCTCACTGGACAACCTGGTAGCGCATGCGGCTGATATCAAAGGCGTGGTGGGTGAGAATTTGCGCGCCGCTCTCGACTGGCTGCCGCAAGGCAAGGCGCTGGTTACGATTAAAAAAGACTGTGATCTGGATGACTATTTGCACGGTCTGCCTGCGCTTGACTCCATCGCTGTGGGCGCCCATAAACAAGAGGCTTTGGCTGTTTTTTATGAGAAATATGGGTTCAAAGGGCTGGTGAAGTCCCTGGAAAGCGCCGCGCCTGTCGCCAAAACAGAAAAGCCCGCTGAAACATCTGATCCCGGCTTGTTCGATGAGCCTGAAGCAGTCGTGGCCTTACCCAAACAGTCCAGCACACTGATCTGTGACACCATCTTCACCTGGGAAGCCTTCGACACCTGGCTGACCAAACTGCAGGCAGCTGAACTGGTCGCACTGGACACAGAGACCACCTCCATCGACGAGATGCGCGCCGAGATTGTCGGCATCAGTTTTTGCATCACCCCCGGTGAAGCGGCCTACATCCCGCTCACGCACGACTACCCGGACGCGCCCGCGCAACTGCCGCGCGATGACGTACTCGCCAGGCTCAAGCCGTGGTTAGAAAACGCCGCCAAACTCAAGCTCGGCCAGCACATCAAATACGACCGTCATGTGTTTGCCAACCACGGCATTGAAGTACAAGGCTACGCGCACGACACCATGCTGCAAAGCTATGTGCTTGAAGTGCACAAGCCGCACGGTCTGAGCAGTCTGGCCGACAGGCACTTGGGCCGCAGCGGCATCACGTTTGAAGACCTGTGCGGCAAGGGGGCGCACCAGATCAAGTTCAACCAGGTGGACATTGCCAAGGCGGCTGAATATTCATGTGAGGACGCCGACCAGACGCTGGGCGTGCACCTGGTGCTGTGGCCGCAGTTGCAGGCGATTGACAAGCTGAAGTTCATTTATGAACTGGAGATCAAAAGCAGCGAGAGTTTGTACCGCATTGAACGCAATGGCGTGCTGATTGACGGGGCCATGCTGGCCAAACAAAGTGGCGAGCTGGGACTGCGCCTGGTGCAGTTAGAGACCGAGGCCTACGAGATTGCAGGCCAGCCCTTTAACCTGGGCAGCCCCAAGCAACTGGGTGAAATTTTCTTTGACTTGCTTGGAATGCCAGTCATTAAAAAAACGCCCAGCGGCGCGCGCAGCACCGACGAAGAAGTGCTCGAAAAGCTGGCCGAAGACTACCCGCTGCCCGCCAAGCTGCTGGAGCACCGCAGCCTGTCAAAACTCAAGGGCACTTACACCGACAAACTGGCCCAGTTAGCCTTACCCAGGACTGGCCGCGTCCACACCCACTACGCCCAGGCCGTGGCCGTAACAGGTCGCCTCAGCAGCAACGACCCGAACCTGCAAAACATCCCCGTCAAAACCGCTGAAGGCCGCCGCGTGAGGGAAGCTTTTGTCGCAGCGCCTGGAAACGTTATCGCCAGTGCCGATTACTCACAAATCGAGTTGCGCATCATGGCGCACATCAGTGAAGACGCCGCGCTGCTCAAAGCCTTTTTAGACGGCATCGACGTGCACCGCGCCACAGCGGCTGAGGTGTTTGGTGTGGCCGTCAACGAAGTCAGCAGCGAGCAGCGCCGCTACGCCAAGGTGATCAATTTTGGTTTGATTTACGGCATGAGCAGCTTTGGCCTAGCAAAGAATTTGGGCATTGAAACCAAGGCCGCTGCTGCGTACATCGACACCTATTTTCAGCGTTATCCCGGCGTTAAAAACTACATGGACGAGACCCGCCTGTCAGCCAAAAGCAAAGGCTATGTCGAAACCGTTTTTGGCCGTCGCCTGTACCTGCCCGAGATCAACTCCCCCAACGGCCCGCGCCAAAAAGGCGCAGAACGCGCCGCCATCAACGCCCGCATGCAAGGCACGGCGGCTGACCTGATCAAGCTCAGCATGAACGCCGTGCTGGATGTGCTAGACAAAGAAAACCGCAAAACCAAGATGATCATGCAGGTGCACGACGAACTGGTGTTTGAGGTGCCCGCAGAAGAAGTCGAATGGGTACGGGTGGAGATTCCGCGCTTGATGGCAGGTGTGGCGCATTTAAAAGTGCCTTTGCTGGCGGAGATTGGTGTCGGTGAGAATTGGGAGAAGGCTCACTAACGTTCGCGTGGGAAAAGGCGCATTGATCTTCCTGCGCACAGGAACTTGCCCAAACGAATAAACTCCGATAGTTCGCACGCTATCTATCAACCAAAAACTTCCTCATTAAAAGGACAACCATGCTGACCCTAGACCAGAAATCCGAATTTGATGCCCTGTTGCCTGGCCAAAGTACTGAGGCAGGTAGCACGCGCCGCACCGCTTTGAAGGCGGCATTGGGCGTAGGCTACGCCGCCACGGCCATGCCCATCATGGCGCAAACGGCGATCAAAACCTCGTCTGACGGCCTGAAAACCGGTGAAACCACCTTTGAAGTCAATGGCTTCAAAGTGCCTGCTTTTTACGCCGCGCCCGCTGGCAAAACCAATTTGCCGGTGATTTTGGTGATTCAGGAAATTTTTGGCGTGCATGAATACATTGCCGACACCGCTCGCCGCTTTGCCAAGGCTGGCTACCTGGCGATTGCACCTGAATTGTTCGCCCGCCAGGGTGACCCGACCAAGTACGGCGAAATGGCCAAGCTGATGGCCGAAGTCGTGTCGAAAGTGCCTGACGACCAGGTGATGGCTGACCTCGACGGCGCTGTGAAGTGGGCGGGTGCCAACGGCGGTGACTTGAAGAAGGTTGGCATCACCGGCTTTTGCTGGGGCGGCCGC
>JANMIH010000437.1:0-2381 GCA_031375685.1 Polaromonas sp.
GCTGACAGCGGCTACAAAGCCCAGTGCCAATGTGAGGCCGACGACCAATTTAGAAAGTTTCATGAATGTCTCCAGTGGGGTGGTGATTTTTGAAATGTGGCGCACACACCAAATTTCATGTGCACGCATATTATTGCTGCTAAGTCGTGTCTGCGATGCGGGGGTTTTCGCGGATGTAGTCCGCCACAATGCTCTCAAAATCAGGGTCAGGCAATAGCCCCAAACCTCGGGCGCGAGCCGCATCAATCACGGCTGGCCAGCTGGTCACAATGTTGGCGATGGCCGGGTCAGGTATCCAGTCAATCAAATCAGCTGCCGCTTTACCGCCCAGCTTTTCAAGCGCTGCGGCCATGGCGCCCACGGTTGTGCTCAGGGCTGGCAGGTTCACCGCGGTGCGCGCTCCCCACTCTGCGTCACTGGCCTGCGCAGCCTGAATCAGGCCGTCGATGGTGCGTGCGGGCGATGAGAGTGCCACGGCTGTTTCTGGCGGCACAGGGCAGGCGGCGCGAACACCCGACAGCGGTTCACGAATCATGCCGCTTAAAAAGCTGGATGCTGCGCCGTTGGGCTTGCCAGGCCGCACACTGACGGTCATCAACCGCACATTGCGGGCAGTGATAAAACCTTTGCGGCCATAGTCCGCTACCAGTTGTTCACCAATGAATTTTTGAATGCCATAGCTGTTATGAGGGGTGGGCAGCGTGCGGTCGTCAATCGCGGCGGGCAGCGGCTGCGCGGCTGAATTGCCAAACACCGCCAGTGAACTGGCAAACACCACCGTGGGGCTGTTGCCAGCAGCGCGGCAAGCCTCAAGCAGCGCTCGGGTCGCGTCAATGTTGCTGCGCATGCCGAGATCAAAGTTGGCTTCACATTCACCACTGACGGCTGCAGCCAAATGAAAAATGATAGCTGCTTGCGCCCATATTGATTGGGCTGAAGCCGAATTTTCATCCAGAATCTGATTTAAATCACCGACCAGCGACTGTATGCGGCTGTCTGCGGCCAAGTCAGCAGGCGGGGCGACCCGGTCAACCAGCGTGATGCTTTGCAGGGATTGCGGTGCAGCGCCTTGGAGCG
This sequence comes from Polaromonas sp., assembly GCA_031375685.1. Taxonomy (GTDB): domain Bacteria; phylum Pseudomonadota; class Gammaproteobacteria; order Burkholderiales; family Burkholderiaceae_C; genus Polaromonas. The sequence continues at coordinate 1,078 of JANMIH010000437.1, forward strand.
CCAACTGCCCGTTTGCGAGCAACGTGCGCGCCAGGCGGGCACCTAAAAATCCGCCGCCACCGGTGATAACGATGTGCATGGCTTACATCCCCGCGTAATTGGGCCCGCCGCCGCCTTCTGGCGTGACCCACACAATGTTTTGCGTCGGGTCCTTGATGTCGCAGGTTTTGCAATGAACACAGTTTTGTGCGTTGATTTGCAGTCGGTCTGTGTTGTCAGCGTTTTTCACGTACTCGTACACGCCTGCGGGGCAGTAGCGTGCTTCTGGCCCGGCGTAGGTTGCCAGGTTGATGTTGACTGGAACACTGGCATCCTTGAGCGTCAAATGCGCGGGCTGGTGCTCTTCGTGGTTGGTGTTGCTGATAAAGACGCTGGAGAGTTTGTCAAACGTGATCTTGCCGTCTGGCTTGGGGTAGATGATTTGCGGGCAATTTTTGGCCGGCTTTAATTTGGCGTGGTCGGGCACGGTCGAATGAATCGTCCACGGCGGTGACTTAAAGCCCAGCTTGGGTAGCAGCCACAACTCAATGCCGTTCATGATGCTGCTCAGGTACAAGCCCTTTTTCATCCACTGCTTGGTGTTGCGGGATGCTTCGAGTTCTTCTTTTAGCCAGCTCTTTTCAAAAGCCTCGGGGTAAGCCGCCAGCTCATCATGCTGCCTGCCGCTGGTCACGGCGGCATAAGCGGCAACGGCAGCCAGCATGCCGGTTTTGATCGCCGCGTGGCTGCCTTTGATGCGGGCAAAGTTTAAAAAGCCCGCATCGCAACCGACCAGCGCCCCACCGGGGAAAACGGTTTTGGGCAGGCTGTTCAAACCGCCGCAGGTAATGGCCCTTGCGCCGTAGCTGATGCGCTTGCCGCCTTCCAGATACTGGCGAATGGCGGGATGTGTTTTCCAGCGCTGCATTTCTTCAAACGGGCTAAGCCAGGGGTTGCTGTATTCCAGCCCGGTAATAAAGCCGAGCGTGACCTTGTTGCCCTCTAAGTGGTACAAAAAGCCACCGCCGTAGGTGCTGGGATCCATCGGCCAGCCGAGCGAATGCACCACATGGCCGGGCTTGGCTTTGGCAGGGTCAATCTCCCACAGCTCCTTGATACCAATCGCGTAGGTTTGCGGGTCTTTGCCTGCGTCGAGCTGGTACTTCGCAATCAGGTTTTTACCCAAGTGACCGCGCGAGCCTTCGGCAAAAATCGTGTACTTGGCGTGCAGTTCCATGCCCAGCTGAAAGTTGTCAGTCGGCTCGCCGTCTTTGCCAACCCCCAGATTGCCAGTCGCAATGCCTTTCACAGAGCCATCGTCGTTG
>JANMIH010000438.1:0-3158 GCA_031375685.1 Polaromonas sp.
GGCAGCAGGCCAAAGCTGGGTTTGAAACCTGTGACCCCACAGTACGAGGCAGGCCGAATCACCGAGCCACCGGTTTGCGTGCCGACTGCAAACGGTACCAGGCCAGCGGCCACAGCCGCAGCAGAACCTGCCGACGAACCGCCCGGTGTGCGGCCCGGTGCGTTCGGGTTCAGCGTTTTGGTGGGGTTTAAAAAAGCAAACTCGGTGGTTGTTGTTTTGCCAATCACCACCCCACCAGCGCGGCGTATTGCGCCAATCATGGCGGCGTCGAGTTTGGGTGTTTGCTCTGCGGTCGAACCGCCTGAATACAGCGCCGAGCCATAACGGGTGGGCAAGTCGGCCGTGTCAAAAATATCCTTGACAGCCACTGGCATACCTTGCAATGGACCGATGCCGTTGGTCTGTAGTTGCTTGAATTGTTCGAGTGCGGTCGGCAAATCTAGCAGCGCCGTAAATGCGCCCAGCGCGGCGTCTTCAGCCTCAATGCGTGCCAGCGATGCAGCCAGCATGTCAGCGGCGCCTAGCGAGCCATCTGCCAACAGAATCGCCTGGTCGATGGCCGACATTACTTGATGGCTTGCAGTGCGGAGGTTTGGTCAAACACGGTTTGCACCCAGTTGCCCGACAGCTCAAAACGGTAGGTCTGACTGCGCAGGCCAGCGGCATTTTGCAGCCGGATGTAGTAAACGCCGGGCTTCAAGTCGCCCAGTACCAGGCTGGGTTTGCCGTCGGTACTGCGCACGGTCACCACTGACTGGGTGAGCGCTGCATCGCTGGCCAGCGTGGCGGTATAAATACTGTCTGCCATGGCTTGGCCACTGGCCAACTGGCCGTCCCAGCCCAGCACGGTTTTGCTGTTCACCACGCTCATGCTGGAGTACGTCACGCGCCATTCGCCGTCTTTGACAGCAATCAGCTTGACGCTGTTAAAGCCTTCCAGCCCCACCGCGTCGATGCCACGCACGCGGGCAAACCAGTTGCCGTTGGGCAGGCTGCTCAGGTCAGCGCTGGCATTGCCCGACACCTTCAGGCTGCGCACAATTTTGTCGAATTGCTCGTCGCTGGCAACCTGCACGCTGTAGGCGGTGGCTCCGACCAATGTCGGCATGGGCCAGTTGCCTTGCGGTTTGAGGACTTCAGACGGAATACCCGCCAGGTCGGGGGCGGGCAACAGCACCACCACCTTGACTTCTTTTTCTGCCGGGTTAACGACCGCCCCAGTGCCCTTGGGTAAATCGGCACCGCTGGCCTGTGCCGTGTTGTCAGCGCGCACCAGACCTTCAATCACTTCGGTGCGGGCGGCTTTGCCCAGCGGGTCGTCAAACGCGACGCGAAACTCCGTGCCGCGCACACCCACCAGCGAGGTGGGCGTTTCAACCTGTAGATCTTTGGCGCGGTTGGCGGTTTTACTGGCCAGCGCTTCCAGGGAGCCCTCACTGAGCCTCATCAAACCTGAAAACCAGTTGGTCGAACCACTTTTGGACGAATCGCGCATCGCGTAGTCGCGGTTGGTGACGATTTATGCCAGGCTGCCCGGCAAAATTTTCACCCGGCTGCCGTCACCCAGTTCAATGACGGCCGAGCTGTTCGGCCCTGTTTTGATTTTGGCGCCGTCTGTCAAGGCAGCGCCTGGCTGCATCGCGCTGCCGCCCAGTGTCACGTCGCCTTCAGTGCTGATGACTTGGCCGCTGGCTGGTTTGGACTTGAGGAAACGCAGCGGAATGTTGAGCTTTTGACCGGGGAAGATCACGTCAGGGTCTTTGAGCTGGTTGAATTTGGCAACTTCATTCCAGGCGCGCGGGCTGGTCAGCATGTCGCGGCCAAATTTGCTCAGGTTGTCAGACGGTTTGACGACGTAAGGCAGGCTGGGTTCTTTGGCGGGCGTTTGCGCAAGGGTAGCCAGGCTGGCCAACGACGCTATAAAAAAATAGCTGCTTACACCCGGATTGATTGATTAAAGATTCTTTGTTGAGGGTAATTTTGCATGGGTGCAGACCTTGAAAAATACCTGTTAGCTGGCCAGTGCAGCTTTGACTGCGCTTGACACTTGCCCCATGTCGGCCTTGCCAGCCAGCTTTGCTTTGGCCGCGCCCATGACCTTGCCCATGTCGCCAGGCCCGCTGGCATTGAGCTCAGTCACGATGGTTTTAACAGCAGCCAGCACCTCGTCTGCGCTCATACGGGCAGGCAGGTAAGCCGTCAGTACGGTGATTTCTTGCGCTTCCTTGTCGGCCATGTCTTTGCGATCTGCCTTGGTGAAGGCATCAATCGAGTCTTTGCGCTGCTTGATCATTTTGTCGATGATGGCAATCACGGCCACGTCGTCAAGCACCACACGCTCATCGACTTCTTTTTGTTTGCAGGCTGCCAGCAGCAGGCGGATGGTGCCCAGACGCTCGCTGTCTTTGGCGCGCATGGCGGTTTTCATGTCGTCGGTGATCTGGTCTTTGAGTGTCATTTGGTGTGTCCTGAATGAAAAAAGACCCGCAGATTTGAATCTTGCGGGCCTTGATTGTGCTGTTGCTGCGCTGATTAGTACAGCTTCTTGGGCAACTGCATGGCACGAATGCGTTTGTAATTGCGCTTGACGGCAGCTGCTTTTTTGCGCTTGCGCTCGGCGGTTGGCTTTTCATAAAACTCACGAGCCCGCAGGTCGGTCAGCAGGGCGAGTTTTTCAATGGTGCGCTTGAAGCGGCGCAGCGCTACGTCGAAAGGCTCGTTATCTTTTACGCGAATGGTCGTCATTGTTCAGTGGGTCCAAAAATTGTGCATCTTTAAGCTTGTGATTTGATCAGAATCTAGCCAGATGCGGGTTTGCTAGCAAAGCCTGTGATTATAGCAGCGCAAATGCCGAAATTGTGATGCTAATTGGAAGCGAGCGGTCTGCCTGAGCGTTTTGCTACGTGTCCCCCGCGCCTTTGGCGCTCCTCCTTGACCTCCGCAAAACTCTCAGGCACACCGCTCTTTGAGCTATTTCAAGGTTTTTACTGACGCAGCACCCATGTCCAGCAATGGGCATGGCGTGTCTGCCGCAGCGAGGTCAAGGAGGAGACCCCAAAGGGGGCGGGGGACACGAGCGGAGGTAGACATGCCGTGCCCGTTGCGGGTTAGAAGTGCAACTTCATGAACTGGACTTAAGCGCATTCCCACAAGCAAAC
>JANMIH010000489.1:0-4029 GCA_031375685.1 Polaromonas sp.
GTTTGCTGTCAAAGGTGAGTCACTGGCTGACTACTGGGACTACACCCACCGCATTTTTGAGTTCGGCGGCGCCAAAGGTACACCCGAAGAAGGCCCGAACATGATTCTGGACGACGGTGGAGACGCCACCTTGCTCATGCACCTGGGTACCAAGGCTGAAACAGACATTTCCCTGCTGGCCAATCCTGGCAGCGAAGAAGAAATCTGCCTGTTCAATTCCATCAAAGCCAAGCTGGCCGTGGACCCTACCTTTTACAGCCGCCGTTTGAAAAACATCATCGGCGTGACTGAGGAAACGACCACCGGCGTGCTGCGCCTGAACGAAATGTCGGCCAAAGGCACGTTGGCTCTGCGCGCCATCAACGTGAACGATTCCGTCACCAAGTCCAAGTTCGACAACCTGTACGGCTGCCGCGAATCATTGGTTGATGCTGTCAAGCGCGCCACCGACGTGATGATTGCCGGCAAAGTGGCCGTGGTTGCTGGCTACGGCGACGTGGGCAAGGGTTCTGCCCAGGCCCTGCGCGCCTTGAGCGCCCAAGTGTGGGTCACTGAGATTGACCCGATCAACGCCCTGCAAGCCGCGATGGAAGGCTACAAAGTTGTGACGATGGAATACGCCGCCGACAAGTGCGACATTTTCGTGTCTGCCACCGGCAACAAAAACGTCATCACGTATGAGCACATGGCCGCCATGAAAGACCAGGCCATCGTGTGTAACATCGGCCACTTCGACAACGAAATTGATGTCGTGTCCCTCGAAAAATGCACCTGGGAAGAGATCAAGCCGCAAGTCGACCACGTGATTTTCCCGGACGGCAAGCGCATCATCATGCTGGCCAAGGGCCGTCTGGTCAACCTGGGCTGCGGCACGGGCCACCCCAGCTTTGTGATGTCCACCAGCTTTGCCAATCAGGTGATCGCGCAAATCGAGTTGTTTACCAAGCAGGACGAGTACAAGGTTGGCGAAGTGTATGTGTTGCCAAAACACCTGGACGAAAAAGTTGCACGTTTGCACCTTAAAAAGGTTGGCGCGATGCTGACTGAGCTGAGCGATGAGCAGGCAGCCTACATTGGTGTGAACAAGGCTGGCCCATACAAAGCCAACGCTTACCGTTATTGATTTGTCTGCGTTTTAAATACGCAGGCCTTCACCGCAGAGGCGCAGAGGACGCAGAGGACGCAGAGCAAGCGAGTCAGAGGAAGAAAAAGAATCTTTTATTTTCCCTCTCTGCGGCCCTCTGCATTCTCTGCGTCTCTGCGGTGATATCCCTGAATTCCTGAACCCTCGATGCGCGCTGACCTCTTTCTCGTTGAACACGGCTTTGCCACCACCCGTTCCCAGGCCCAGCGTCTGATTGGGTCGGGTGTGCAGTGGCGTGTGCTCGTTGATGACGCAGAAGTGGCCGCGCCATGGAAACGTGTTGCCAAAAACGGTGACGAGATTGCTGACAACGCGGAGGTCGAGGTGCTCGACAACACGGAGGCCAAGTACATCTCGCGCGGCGGCCTGAAGCTCGAAGGCGCGTTGAAAGCCACAGGGCTTGACGTGACGGGACTTAGATGCCTGGATGTTGGCCAGTCCACGGGCGGCTTTACCGATTGCCTGCTGCAACACGGCGCCGCACAAGTGGTGGGCGTTGATGTCGGCCACGGCCAGCTGCACGCCAGCATGCGTGAGGATGACCGTGTGGTGTGTCTTGAAGGCATCAATGCCCGGTCACTGACTGCTGCTGATTTAATAGCTGCTTGCGCCGATGAAATGGCGTCTACGGGCCAATCCGATGCTGAAAACGACGTCGATATTGACCCTGTCTTCGATTTTCTGACGGGTGATCTGTCCTTTATCTCCCTGACGCTGGTGTTGCCCGCTGTCGTGCGCCTGCTCAAGCCCAACGGCCATTTGCTGATGCTCGTTAAACCGCAATTTGAGCTGCAACCCGGCCAGATCGGCAAGGGCGGCATTGTGCGTGACGCCGTGCATTTCGAGTTTGTAGAAAAGCGTCTGCGTGACTGCTGTGCTGAACTCGGTGTTGACGTTTTAGGCTGGATGGCGTCCAGCATTGACGGTGGTGACGGTAACCGCGAATTTTTCATCCACGGTAAAAAAGGCAGTGACGTGGCGATAGACGACAAGCCGCTGCCTGCCGCGCCACCGCGCAAAGCCGTCAAACGCACACCGCGTGCCGAAACCCGCGCCCTGCACGCCGCGCATGAAGACTCTGAAGAAGCCCACGCTGGCCAGCACGGACCGGCCAGGCGCAAGCAAAAAAATTAAAGCATCCACTTTCATGAACAACGTCAAACTACCGATCAGCTTTGAGTTTTTCCCACCCAAAACGCCTGAAGGCGCAGAAAAGCTGCGCGCCACGCGCCAAGCCCTTTACGTTTTAAAGCCCGAGTTTTGCTCCGTCACTTTTGGTGCGGGCGGCTCGACGCAAGAAGGCACGTTTGCCACCGTCGGCGAAATCCTGGCGGAGGGCGTCGAAGCTGCTTGCCACTTTTCTTGTGTGGGCGCGACCAAGGCAACCGTTCGCCAGCAGCTCGCCACGCTGCAAACCATGGGCGTCAAACGCCTGGTGGCCCTGCGCGGTGACTTGCCCAGTGGCTATGGCGCAGGCGGTGAGTTTCATTACGCCAGCGACCTGGTGGCTTTCATTCGCGCCGAGACGGGCGACGCCTTCCACATTGAAGTGGCTGCCTACCCCGAGGTGCATCCGCAAGCCAAGTCGGCTGACGACGACTTGAAAGCCTATGTTGCCAAGGTCAAAGCCGGTGCAAATTCGTCTATCACCCAGTATTTTTTCAACTCTGATGCGTACTTCAGGTTTGTGGACGATGTCTACAAACTGGGGGTGGATGTGCCCGTCGTGCCCGGCATCATGCCGATCACCAGCTCAACGCAGCTGATGCGGTTTTCAGATGCCTGCGGTGCTGAAATACCGCGCTGGATACGCCTTCGCTTGCAGGGCTTCGGTGACGATACGGCGTCGATCAAAAGCTTTGGCCTGGATGTCACCACTGATCTGTGTGACCAGTTGCGCAACGGCGGTGTGCCGGGGATTCATTTCTACTCGATGAACCAGGCTGGCCCCTCGGTTGAAATTTGCAATCGACTCCAACTGGCCTGAGGCTGGCCCTTGTCGCGGGTGTACTGGCCGGGCTGACAGCCTGCACCACCACGCCAATACCCATAGCATCCTTGCCGACTGCGCCCCTCGCTGGCGCAGTCCAAAGCTCGATACCGCCAGCCAGTCCTGACCTTCCACTCAAGCTGCCTGACATGCCAGCAGACCAGCTCGCTGTCGAACTTGATGGTCAGCACCCGCGCCCTGCGCTGCTGGCCGGTGAGCCTGCACGCGAGTACCAGCGCGGCGGCGCGTCCTGGTACGGCCCTGGCTTTCATGGCCGCCGCACCGCCAGCGGCGAGCGCTACGACATGCATGGCATGACGGCTGCCCACCGCACACTGCCGTTTGGCACCTGGGTTCGGGTGCATAGCCTGGTCAACGGGCGTGAGGTGGATGTCCGCATTACTGACCGTGGGCCGTTCATTCACAGCCGGGTGATTGATGTGAGTCGGGGGGCGGCTGAGGCTTTGGGGATGCTGGGGCTGGGGTTTAAGGAAGTGGTGTTGTTGGTGCCTGAATCGACGCCGGTGGTTGTGGATATGCCTGTTGTTGATAGGCGGAAGGTGGTTCGGCGGGTTGTTAAAGCTCGTTGATTAACTGATAGGCTGGTTAACTTTGCTGGAATTGCCGGGAGTCGCCCGGCGGCGAGTCACTTTTCTTTGCTTCGCCAAAGAAAAGTAACCAAAAGAAAGGCGACCCGCAGTCTGGGCCGCTTCGCGGTTCCTTGAAAAAGCTGAAGGAGCCGGAAAATCCAGAAACTAGTATTTCGTTTCAATAAAACATTTACTTAATCAAGCTAATCTGCGATCATGTCAACCCAGTACCCCAACAGGAGACTGCAATGGCAAGACCAACGGCAAGGGCGGCACTGGTGCTCAGCCCATCTGAGCGAATCATG
>JANMIH010000490.1:0-4936 GCA_031375685.1 Polaromonas sp.
TCAATAACAAAAATACTCATGAAAGTTTTGTTACTTCAGAAAATGTAAAAAAACAAGCATAACCGCTTCACAAGGCTGATGGCGGGCCGAAAATATTCAAATCAGGGTATTTATTGGCAATTTCTGCACTTTTTAACAACACTTTCTGGCCTAGGGACCAGACATTGTCACTTTAGCGGATCGGCCTTCTGAGTCGTCGCCAGTTGCTTCAAGGCTTCAGAAATTTTCAGCAGATCTGGCTCGCTCACCGCCGCCAGCTGCCCTTCAAGCCCGGGCAAACCTTGCTTTTGCAGCGTCGACATCGCCAATGCGGCCTCCTTGGGCGTTGCAAAGCCGTGGCTTTGCAGCAGCAGCCTGCCATCAGCGTCCAGAAATTTGAAGTAAAACTGGCCATCCGCTTCCCGGTACTGCTTGAAGCTTGGCAGGTTCACTTTTGCAGTCTTGGGCTTGTTGGTTGCGGTTGAAGGCAGCGCCAGTTTGCGCAATCCCACCGCATGGCGCAGCTCGGCCATCAAAGGGGCCGAAAGGGCGGTGGCCTTGATCGCACCCGCCTGCAAAATAGCCTCGATTTTTGCCGGGTCGGCCATCAAGGCCTGGTATTGCTCGCGCATGGGCGCAATGTCCTGGTCGATGCGTTCAAACAGCATCTGTTTGGCGTCGCCCCAGGCAATGCCGTCAGCATAGGAGCGGCGCATGGCCGAGGTTTCTGCTTCGCTGGCAAATGCCTGGTAGATCTGGAACAGCGCGGAGCCTTCGGTTTGCTTGGCAACACCGGGGCCGTTGGAGTCGGTCACGATGCCTGAGATGAGCTTTTTCAGTTGCTCGCGCGACGAAAACAGCGGGATGGTGTTGTCATAGCTTTTGCTCATTTTGCGGCCGTCCAGGCCGGGCAGGGTAGCCACAGACTCCTCGATCAACGCCTCAGGCAACACCAGATGCTCGCCATACATGTGGTTAAAACCCTTGGCCATGTCGCGCGCCATTTCAATGTGCTGAATCTGGTCACGGCCTACCGGCACCTTGTGAGCCTTGAACATCAGGATATCGGCACCCATCAACACGGGGTACATGAAAAGACCCGCTGTCACATCGGCATCTGCATCCACGCCAGCAGCCAGGTTTTTGTCAACCTGCGCCTTGTAGGCGTGCGCGCGGTTGAGCACGCCTTTGCCCAGCACGCAGGTTAAAAACCAGGTCAGTTCAGGAATTTGGGCAATGTCTGACTGGCGGTAAAAGGTGACGCGCTCAGGGTCCAGCCCAGCGGCCAGCCAGCTGGCGGCGATCTCCAGCGTGGACTGCTGGATGCGCGCTGGGTCGCCGGTTTTGATCAGCGCGTGGTAGTCGGCCAGAAAATAAAAACTTTGCGCGTTGGCTTGTTTGCTGGCAGCCACCGAGGGACGAATCGAGCCCACATAGTTGCCCAGATGGGGCGTGCCTGATGTCGTGATGCCTGTCAAATAACGCAGAGGATTGAGCGGTTGCATGAGATTTTAAAAAGCAAATAAATTACCGGAGCACCATGGCCAATGGCGTGATCAGCGCGTTCAGGATGCGGTAAGACAGCGCCATCATGGGCTCCATCCACAGCGGGCCAAACACCTTGAAAACAATCAACCCCAGCACAATGAAAAAACCAAAGGGTTCTACCCGCGCCAGGTACTGGCCATAACGCCAGGGCAGCAAACCGACAGCCACACGGCCACCATCCAGCGGCGGCAGGGGGAACAGATTAAGCACGGCCAGCGCCAGATTCACCACAATACCGGCTTTTGCCATCGCTATAAAAAAATCATCGACAACCTCTGTGCGGTCAAACACCACAAACAAAATGGCCCAGATCAGCGCCTGAATAAAGTTAACCCCAGGGCCTGCCAGTGCCACCCAGATCATGTCGCGCTTGGGGTTGCGCAGGTTGCCAAAGCGCACCGGCACGGGCTTGGCATAACCCAAAATAAACGGCCCACCGGGGATGGCAAATGTCGCCAGATACATCATGGCAGGCATCAAAACCGTACCAACCGGGTCAATGTGTTTAAGCGGGTTCAGCGTGACGCGGCCCAGCACCCATGCGGTGTCATCACCAAAATAACGCGCCACATAACCGTGAGCGGCCTCATGCAAGGTGATGGCAAACAACACCGGCAGGGCGTAGATGGCAATGGTTTGAATGATGTTGGCAATGTCCATGGCGCGATTATCTCAGGGGGCTTGCAGGCCAAGCACATGTAAATCGCCGCGACCCATGCGCACCACAACGGCTTCGCCGCCATCGGCCATGGCTGTCAGGTCAATCACCGTGGTGGGCTCCAGGTGGCAGGCACCGGCGTCCAGCACGGCGGCCAGATCCTGCTCCATCAGCTCGCGTATGTCATTGGCATCATTGAGCGACTCCGTCTGCCCGCGTGGGATCAGCGTGGTGGCCAGCAGCGGTGCGCCATGCAGCTCCAGCAGCGCCTGCAATGTTTTGTGATCTGGCACGCGCAGGCCAATGGTTTTGCGCGATGGGTGGCTTAAGCGGCGCGGCACTTCTTTGCTCGCTTCCAATATAAAGGTGTAGGGCCCAGGTGTGGCAGCTTTGAGCAACCTGAACTGCCGGTTGTCGACCCGCGCATAAGCACTCAGCTCGGACAAATCCCGGCACAGCAATGTCAGGTGATGTTTGTCGTCTACCCCGCGAATGCGCCGCAATGCATCAGCGGCGGCTTTGTCGTCCAGGTGGCAGACCAGCGCATAGCTTGAATCGGTGGGCACGGCTGCTATGCCGCCGCGCGCCAGCAACGCGACCGTTTGCTTGAGCAGCCGGGGCTGTGGGTTGTCAGGGTGGACTTGAAAAAATTGAGCCATGGTGTATTTTTATGAATCAGCAGGCTCGATGACCGGCTGGCCCAGCCGCTGGCCCAGCCACGCGCACTGGCAGGTCCGTCTGTTAGCTGTGTGCAGCGTGGCCGCTGATTTGTCAGCAGCACTGCTCACTGAATACGGTCCGCCAGCAGTTCCCAAACGGGCGTTAACTCGCCCGGTAAAAACGGCAGCGCGCCCAGGTCAGTGCGGCTTTCTTCCGGGCTGTGAAAGTCGCTGCCACGTGAGGCGGCCAGGCCAAGCTCTTTGGCTGTGTCAGCGTACTTCACGTATTCAGCCGCTGTGTGGCTGCCCGTGACGACCTCGACACCGCGCCCGCCGTGGGCCTTGAATTCAGTGAACAGGGCGTATTCTTCATTTGGCGTGAACTTGTAGCGCGCCGGGTGCGCAATGATGGCCAGGCCTTTGGCGTTGGTGATCCAGCTCACTGCATCTTTAAGCGATGCCCAGCGGTGCGGCACATAGCCAGGCTTTCCTTCGGTCAGGTATTTGCGAAAGACCTCATTGGTTTCGCTGCACACGCCGCTTTCAACCAGAAAACGCGCAAAGTGGGTGCGTGAGATCAGCTCCGGATTGCCAACAAATTTCAACGCGCCTTCATACGCGCCCTTGATCCCCACTTTTGCCAGGCCATCAGACATTTCATGCGCGCGCTCTTTTCGACCGCCGCGTGTGGCCCTCAAGCCTTGCACCATGGCAGCGTCATCGGCATCAAAACCCAGGCCCACGATGTGAACGGTTTCATTGGCAAAGGTCACAGAAATTTCAGTACCTGTCAGGTACTTCAGGCCTTGCGCCTTGGCCGCAGCGGCGGCGCGGTGCTGCCCGCCAATTTCGTCGTGATCTGTCAGAGACCAGAGCTCGACACCGTTGGTTTTGGCGCGTTCTGCCAGCGCCTCGGGTGTTAATGTGCCGTCAGACACCACAGAGTGGCAGTGCAAGTCGGCGTTGAGGATGGAAGCGGCTTGTTGTGTAGTCACCCTGTCATTTTAGGCTTTGCGGTATCGCCTTGTTCACAGCCTGCACAATGGCGTTTTGCCCTGAGAAGGAAACCACCATGATTGTTGTCCATCACCTGAACAATTCCCGCTCCCAGCGCGTGCTGTGGCTGCTGGAAGAACTGGGCTTGCCCTACGAGATCAAGCGCTACGAGCGCGACAAAAAAACCATGCTGGCTCCGCCAGCGCTGCGCAAGGTTCATCCGCTGGGCAAGTCGCCCGTTCTGACCGACGGCGATTTAACGCTGGCCGAATCAGGCGCCATCATCGAATATCTGGTCGAGCGTTACGGCGACGGCTGCTTTGCACCATCGCACGAGCTGCCCGCCTACCTTCGCTACCGCTACTGGCTGCACTACGCAGAAGGCTCACTCATGTCGCCGCTGCTGCTCAAGCTGGTGTTTGACAAGATCGAATCGTCACCCATGCCGTTTTTCGTCAAGCCGATTGCCAAAGCCATATCAGGCAAAGCCAAAAGCAGTTTTATCATGCCGCAGCTCAACACGCACCTGGACTACCTGGAGTCCGAGCTGGGCAAGTCCAAATGGTTTGTGGGCGATGATTTCACAGCGGCCGATGTGCAACTGAGCTTTCCCATCGAAGCAGCCGCAGCGCGCGGCGGGCTGGACGCCAGCCGCCCAAGGCTGATGGATTATTTGCAGCGCATCCACGCCCGGCCGGCTTACCAAAAGGCGCTTGAGCGGGGTGGCAAGTATGAGTTGTTGAGTTGACGCTGCTTGATAAGCTATTAAATTTGTATCTGCTTGCGCCCGTATTGATTGGGTTTTAGCTGTTTTACCATTTAATCTTGCTGGCCTTTGACCGTTCCTTGGGTGCTGTTCTGGCTGCCCTAGTTGCCCGTTTCAAATTCTTTAGCATTCATGACTTCGCCTTCAAGTCATCGTCGTCATTGCTTTTGGTTTTGACCAACTCGCCAGCAGCACCGCTGCCCACCACACCGGCAATGGCACCCAGCGAGCCGCCCACCACAATGCCAACCGGCCCTGCCACCACAGCACCAACGGCAGCACCCGTGGCCATGCCCGCCACCAGGCCGCCGCCCATCAACACCGACTTGG
>JANMIH010000536.1:0-6804 GCA_031375685.1 Polaromonas sp.
GGAGTTGTCGCGCCGCAAATCCATCAGCCCGCACGATTCAACCGGTGCCAACCTGATTGTTCAGGTCAAAGCCAACAAGGTCATGCGCGTTGTCCCGCTTGAAAATGAAGAAGTTAACGAATGCTGGATTGCCGACCGCGATCGGTTTTCTTATGAGGCGCTTGACAGCGCTGAACGCCTGACGAGTCCGATGTTAAAGCAGGGTGGCGAGTGGAAAACTGTCGATTGGCAAACCGCGCTTGAATACGTGGCCAATGGCCTGAAGCAGATTAAGGCAGACCACGGTGTAGACAGCATTGGCATGCTGGCCAGCCCGCACAGCACGCTTGAAGAGTTGTATCTTGCTGCGTCGCTCACGCGCGGTATGGGCAGCGACAACATTGACTACCGTATGCGCAATTCAGAGTTTGCCAAGGGTTCGGGTGTGCGCTGGTTGGGTACATCAATTGCATCTCTTTCTGAGCTGCAGCGCGTTTTGATCGTTGGTTCTAATCTGCGCAAGGATCATCCGCTGTTTGCGCAGCGTATTCGGCAAGCCGCTCGCAAAGGTTGCGTGGTGAATGCTGTCAATTCAACAGTCGAACTCAATACACCAGACGCTTGGGCGATGCCGATTGCCAATGCCTTGATGGGTGACCACGGTACGTGGGCTCAGTCGCTGGCAGACATTGCATCGGCCATTGCTCTGGAAAAAGGTGTTGCTGCCCCGGCTATGGGTAGTGCCAGTGATGCAGCCAAATCAATCGCTAAATCATTGATCGGTGGCGAGCGCAAAGCCATCTTGCTCGGAAATGCGGCTGCTCACCACGCCAGCGCATCTAGCCTGGTGGCGCTTGCAAACTGGATTGGTGTGCAAACCGGTGCAAGCGTTGGTTACCTGACGGAAGCTGCAAATACTGTGGGTGCGCAACTTGTTGGCGCTTTGCCGCAAGGCAACGGTTTGAATGCTGGGCAAATGCTGGATGGACAACTGAAAGCGGTTGTCTTGTTCAATACCGAGCCTGAGTTTGACTCAGCCCCCGGCTCAAAGGCCATGACAGCACTGAATGCCGCGCAAATGGTGGTAACGCTCAGCCCGTTCAAAGCCAATATGAGCTTTAGCGACGTGTTGTTGCCCATCGCGCCATTCACTGAAACGCCTGGTACCTTTGTTAACGCCGAAGGTCGTGTGCAGAGCTTTCATGCTGTTGTCAAGCCTTTGGGTGATGCCCGCCCGGCATGGAAAGTACTGCGCGTTCTTGCCAATTTGCTCGGCCTTCCCGGTTTTGATTTCGAGTCTTCCCAGGACGTGCTCGGTAAAGTCAAGGGCATCTCCGATGGCCATGTCAGTGCGGCAGGACTGAACAATGCGTCTGATGACGGCATTCAGTTAACCCATACGCACCAAGCCGCCCCGGCCGTGGCGACCATCTACCAGCTCGACAGCCTGGTCAGACGCGCCACGTCGTTGCAGTTGACAGCCGATGCGCGCTCTCAAGTGCGGGTCCAGGTCACAGCCGAAGAGGTAGCCGCATGATCGATACGATTCACGCGTTTGGCCAGGGCTTGGCAGGCGGTATCTGGCCAAGTACCGTTTGGCCTGTCATCTGGACATTGATCAAAATCGTTTGTGTCCTGCTGCCGTTGATGGGTTGCGTGGCCTACCTGACGCTTTGGGAGCGCAAGGCAATTGGCTTCACGCAAATCCGTCTTGGCCCCAATCGCGTGGGTCCGTTTGGTTTGCTGCAACCGATTGCCGATGCGCTCAAGTTGCTGACCAAAGAGATCATCATCCCGACCGCTGCGAGCAAAGGCTTGTTTGTGCTCGGCCCCATCATGACCATCATGCCGGCACTGGCCGCTTGGGCGGTGATTCCGTTTGGCCCGGACGTTGCGCTGGCCAACATCAATGCGGGCTTGCTGTTTTTGATGGCCATCACGTCACTTGAAGTTTATGGTGTGATCATTGCTGGCTGGGCATCCAACTCCAAATATGCTTTTTTAGGTGCCATGCGTGCCTCAGCACAAATGGTCAGCTATGAAATCGCCATGGGCTTTTGCCTGGTGGTGGTGTTGATGGTGTCGGGCAGTTTGAACATGACCGATATCGTGATGGGACAAGCCAAAGGCATGGGCGCCGAGAACGGTTTGAATTTCTTGTCCTGGAACTGGTTGCCGCTGCTGCCGATTTTTGTGGTGTATTTCATCTCCAGTCTGGCTGAGACCAACCGCCACCCCTTTGACGTGGTTGAGGGCGAGTCCGAAATTGTTGCCGGTCACATGGTCGAGTATTCCGGCATGTCATTTGCCATGTTCTTTTTGGCCGAATACGCCAACATGTGGATGGTGGCTATCCTGGCTGTCTTGCTGTTCCTGGGCGGCTGGTTGCCGCCGATTGACAGTGCGCTGTTCAACTGGGTGCCCGGCTGGATTTGGTTAGGCCTGAAAACATTCATGGTTGTGACCACCTTCTTGTGGGTGCGTGCGACGTTCCCGCGCTTTCGCTATGACCAGATCATGCGTTTGGGCTGGAAGATTTTTATTCCTGTCACCCTCGTTTGGCTGGTCGTTGTCGGCGGCTGGATGCAGACCTCGTACAACATTTGGAAATGACATGAGCACCGTTGCCTCCATCAAAGATTTCGCGTCGAGCTTCATGCTGACTGAGTTGTTCAAGGGCATGGCCCTGACTGGCAAGTACATGTTCAAGCGCAAGATCACGGTTCAGTTCCCGGAAGAAAAAACACCACAAAGCCCTCGTTTTCGTGGTCTGCACGCCCTTCGCCGCTATGAAAATGGCGAGGAGCGCTGCATTGCCTGCAAACTTTGCGAGGCGGTGTGCCCGGCCATGGCCATCACCATTGAGTCGGATGTTCGCGACGATGGCAGCCGCCGCACCTCACGCTACGACATCGATTTTACCAAGTGCATTTTTTGCGGATTCTGTGAAGAAAGTTGCCCGGTTGATTCAATTGTTGAAACCCATATTTTTGAATACCACGGCGAAAAGCGTGGTGACTTGTATTTCACCAAAGACATGCTGCTGGCCGTGGGTGACCGCTATGAAACCGAAATCGCTGCCAGCCGCGCAGCAGATGCCAAGTTTCGCTAAATCGTTGCCATAGCCACAGAATCCAGAAAGAACCCAAAACAACATGGACGCTAAAACAGGTCTTTTCTATGTCTTTGCGGCTTTGATGCTGTTTGCAGCATTTAAGGTTATCACTGCACGCAACCCTGTGCATGCCGCGCTTTACTTGGTGTTGGCTTTCTTTCAGGCTGCTGCGATCTGGATTTTGCTCAAGGCGGAATTCTTGGCCATCACTTTGGTGCTGGTTTACGTCGGTGCCGTGATGGTGCTGTTCCTGTTTGTGGTGATGATGCTGGACATCAACATTGACAGTATGCGTCAAGGCTTCTGGAAGCATTTCCCGCTGGCTGGCACGGTTGGTGCCATCATCGCGCTTGAAATGTCTTATGTGCTGATGGGCGGCTTTCGCGAACCACCCAAGGTGGCCAACGCCGTTGTCCAAGCCGGAGCTGCTCAGGTGTCGAACACCAAAGAACTCGGCAAAGTGCTCTATTCCGAATATATTTATCCGCTGGAGATTGCCGCCGTCATTTTGCTGGTGGCCATCATTGCCGCCATCGCACTGACTTTGCGTGAGCGCAAGGACTCCAAATCGCAAAACCCATCTGAGCAGGTCAGGGTCAAACGTGCTGACCGCGTGACGTTGGTCAAGATGAAATCGGTTGTGCCGGAAGTTATCGCTCCTATCGGCGAGGAGAAAAAGGCATGACCCTGACACTCGGACACTTCCTTTCCCTGGGCGCGATGCTGTTTGCCTTGTCGGTGATCGGTATTTTTCTAAACCGCAAGAACCTGATCATTTTGCTCATGGCCATTGAGCTGATGCTGCTGGCGGTCAACATGAATTTTGTTGCCTTCTCGTATTACCTGAACGACATGGCAGGTCAGATATTTGTGTTTTTTATTCTGACAGTTGCCGCCGCTGAATCTGCCATCGGTTTGGCCATTCTTGTTTTGCTGTTCCGCAACAAATCCAGTATCAACGTTGATGAACTCAACACCCTCAAGGGTTAATTAGAAAATGAGTCAAACCCTTTCTGTTTCGACTCTGCTGGCAGTTCCGCTTTTGCCATTGGCGGGTGCTGTGCTGGCGAGCGTGTTTGGTACGGTCTTCGGTGGTAACTGGATTGGCCGTCGCCTGTCACACACCCTGACGATTCTTGGTGTGCTGCTGGCCTTTATTTTGTCGGCGATGACGCTCAAAAGCGTTGCCATGGACGGTGCACGCTTAAATGAAACGCTCTACACCTGGATGGTGGTGGGTGGCTTGAAAATGGAAGTCGGTTTTCTGATTGATGGCTTGTCGGCCATGATGATGTGCGTTGTCACATTCGTCTCTCTGATGGTCCACATTTACACCATCGGCTACATGGAAGAAGACGAGGGCTACAACCGCTTTTTTGGCTATATTTCGCTGTTTACTTTCGCCATGCTGATGCTGGTCATGAGCAACAACATGCTGCAGCTCTTTTTCGGTTGGGAAGCCGTAGGCCTTGTGTCCTATTTGCTGATTGGTTTTTATTACAACAAACCGAGCGCCACCCATGCCAATATGAAGGCGTTCCTGGTCAACCGTGTGGGTGACTTTGGGTTTATCTTGGGCATTGGCCTGATTGCCGCTTATGCAGGTACGCTGAACTACGGCGAAGCCTTTGCCAAAGGGGATGATCTTGCCAAACTGACGCTGCCTGGCACGAGCTGGATGCTGATCACGGTCATTTGCATTTGTCTGTTCATTGGTGCGATGGGCAAGTCAGCCCAATTCCCGTTGCACGTGTGGTTGCCTGATTCAATGGAAGGCCCGACGCCCATCTCTGCATTGATTCACGCCGCCACCATGGTCACTGCGGGTATTTTTATGGTGGCGCGCATGTCGCCCTTGTTTGAGCTAAGTGATACTGCCCTGAGTTTCATCATGGTGATTGGCGGCATCACAGCGCTGTTCATGGGCTTTTTGGGCATCATTCAAAACGACATCAAACGTGTCGTGGCCTATTCAACGCTGTCTCAGCTTGGTTACATGACTGTCGCTTTGGGTGCATCGGCCTATTCAGTGGCTGTGTTTCATTTGATGACCCATGCGTTCTTCAAGGCGCTGCTCTTTTTGGCGGCAGGTTCGGTCATCATGGGTATGCACCACAACCAGGACATTCACTGGATGGGTAATGTTCGCAAGTACATGCCAATCACTTGGATCACGTTTTTACTGGGTTCTCTGGCGTTGATTGGTACGCCGTTGATGTCGGGTTTTTACTCCAAAGACAGCATCATCGAGGCCGTTCACGAAAGCACCTTGGCCGGCGCTGGCTTTGCCTACTTTGCCGTGCTGGCAGGCGTCTTCATCACTGCGTTTTATTCGTTCCGTTTGTATTTTCTGGTTTTCCATGGCAAAGAGCGTTACGACCAGAATCCTGACGCACATCATGACGACCATCATGGTGCGCATGATGACCATCACAAACCGCACGAGTCGCCTTGGGTTGTGACCGTGCCGCTGGTTTTGCTGGCGATTCCTTCGGTTGTGATTGGCTTCATGACGATTCAGCCTATGCTGTTTGGTGATTTTTTCAAAAGCGTGATCACGGTAAATCTTGAAAAGCACCCCGCCATGGAAGAGCTGGCCAAGCTGTTCCATGGGCCGGTGCAAATGGCTCTGCATGGCTTGACCGCAGCACCGTTCTGGTTGGCTCTGGCGGGTGTGGTCACAGCCTGGTACATGTACATGCGTAATCCGGCCTTGCCCGCGGCTATCAAAAGCAAATGTCAGCCATTGTACACCTTGCTCGAAAATAAATACTACATCGACTGGGTCAATGAAAACGTGCTGGCCCGCGGAGCGCTCATGTTGGGTATGGGTTTATGGAAATTTGGCGATCAAAAGCTGATTGATGGTGCGCTTGTCAATGGCTCGTGGAAAGTGGTGGGCTGGATCTCTGGCATCGTGCGCCGCTTGCAATCGGGCTTTATTTACCACTACGCTTTCGGCATGATCCTGGGTGTGTTTGTGCTGATGACGTACTTTGTCTGGCTCAATCGGTGACTGACTCCGAACGTCGATAAATAAAAAAGAAAAGCAGGAATAATTTCAATGGGTTTGCTCAGTCTTGCAATTTGGACGCCAATATTTTTTGGTGTTGTGCTGTTGGCACTGGGTCGCGATGACCAGGTACGCAGTGTGCGCTGGTTCGCGCTGATCGGCGCAGTCGTTAGTTTTCTGGTCACGCTGCCTTTGTATGAAGGCTTCAAGCTTGACACATCGGCCATGCAGTTTGTTGAAAAGGCCAGCTGGATCGCCCGTTTCAACGTCAACTATTCCCTGGGTGTAGACGGTATTTCACTCTGGTTTGTGTTGCTCACCGCATTTATCAACGTGGTAGTCATCATCGCCAGCTGGGAGTCCATCACCACGCGTGTCAACCAGTACATGGCGTCTTTTTTGATTCTGAGCGGCCTGATGATTGGCGTTTTTACCGCGCTTGACGGCTTGCTGTTTTATGTGTTTTTTGAAGCCACGCTGATCCCGATGTACCTCATCATCGGCATTTGGGGCGGGCCCAACAAGATATACGCTGCCTTCAAGTTCTTTTTGTACACGCTGCTTGGATCGCTGTTGATGCTGGTAGCACTGATTTATCTTTACAACAAGTCCGGTGGCAGTTTTGATATTTTGACCTGGCACAAACTGCCTCTGGGCACGACCATTCAAACGCTGCTGTTCTTTGCGTTTTTTGCGG
>JANMIH010000539.1:0-2677 GCA_031375685.1 Polaromonas sp.
TGCCAAACTCGACTACTGCCCTGCGATTGTTCATTTTTCTATCCCTCTAAACTGAAGTAATCAGCTTTGGAGTGGATGTTCATATAAAAGTTCAATACATATGCAACACTACACTAGCGTCAGTCATTTCTTACGCTCCACAAACGATTCTCCCCACCTCCAACAGAGTTGAATGCTGATAGCGGCTAACCTCAGCATGTTCTGTAATTTATTCAGGGCTTAAGGCATTTGGCTCGTCGCACGACGGGCCGAGGCGCTCGAGCTTTTTGACATCAACTACAGGAGTTTTATATGCGCAATCCATCACGTTTGATCACAGTGACCTCTTCGGTGCTCGTGCTAGCCAGTCTTATGGCGTGCGCGCCCATGAGTCCTGCGCCGGTATCAACTTACCCAACGTCGTCAACCCCATCCAACACGCAAGGGGCTTATGTCGAGTATGGCCGTGTCAACAATGTCGAAATCATCCGAACCCAAGAGCCCGCTCGTGGTCCAGGAATCGGCGCTGTGATTGGCGGCGTGGCTGGTGCAGTGGTCGGTAGTCAGATTGGCTCTGGCGGTGGACGCACAGCAGCAACGGTGATTGGTGCCGTTGGCGGCGCAGTAGCTGGCAATGCGATTGAAAGAAGTCGCACTGCTAACGCAGCTGCCGGCGAAAGCTATCGCGTTTCTGTCCAGCTGGACAATGGCTCGCTGCGCGCGTATGACATGACGTCTTATGGCGAGCTGCGTATCGGTGACCGGGTGCGGATTGAAAACGGCCAGCTCTACCGTGTGATGTGACCGATGGCTAGGGGTCAGTGCAGCGTTGAGCCATCAGCGCTGAGTGGCTCAAGCCTGAAAAAGCCAGTGCCCAGCGTGCCCTGGCCAATTTCTGCTTCACTGGCTTCGCGCACGGATTCCACTGTCAAATTCAGCCGCAGTGCTATGCCTGCCAGCGGGTGATTGCCGTCGAGCACGACATGCTCCGGGTAAATCTCAGTGACCGTATAAATCTTGTCTTTCGGCGTGTCTGATGCTGCGCCAATGGGTAGCGTTGCGCCGTCAAAGGTCATACCTTCTTCAAGTTCTAAGGGGAAAACAACCCGTTGCTCTAAAAACACCAGGTTTTCGTCATACTCGCCAAAGGCTTGCTCTGGCTCCAGCTGAAAAGCCAGTTTGTCGCCTGCCGCATGCCCTTGCAGGTTCTGTTCAATTTTCGCCAGCAAATCCTGGCCCCCCAATAAGAACTCGATGGGCTCGTCCAGCTCGTCCAATACCTCGCCCAAGGTGTCTTTTAACGTCCAGGTGAGGGCAACGACGCATTGTTCAGTGATTTTCATCCGACAATTGTCCCATGGATACACAACAACCACTGGCCCTGCTGGCGGGTCTTTCGCCAGATCAATTCATGCGCCGTCATTGGCAGAAAAAGCCTTTGCTGGTGCGCGGTGCGATACCGGGGTTTTCTCCTTTGCTCAGCCGGTCCGAGCTGTTCAAGCTGGCTTCGAGCGATTCGGTTGAATCACGACTGATTGTTAAAAACAGCCAAAGCTGGCGTATGAAAAGTGGGCCTTTTGCAGCGCGCGCTTTGCCGCCGCTCAAGCAGCTCGGCTGGACCTTGCTGGTTCAAGGTGTTGATGGGCATGATGCGGCGGTGCATCAGTTGCTGCAGCAGTTCAGATTTGTGCCTGATGCGCGTCTGGATGACCTGATGATTTCATGGGCTGCGCCGGGCGGTGGCGTGGGGCCACACTTTGACAGTTATGACGTTTTTTTATTGCAAGCCAGTGGCAGTCGTCGCTGGAAGATCGGTCAGCAAAAAGACCTGACCTTGCAACAAGACGTGCCGCTTAAGATTTTGCAAAATTTTGAGCCTGAACAAGAGTTTGTTTTACATGCCGGTGACATGCTTTACCTGCCGCCTCGCTATGCGCATGATGGTGTTGCCGAGGAATGCACGGGGCCTGATGGAAAGACGCAAGACTGCATGACCTACTCCATCGGTTTTAAAGCACCAGTGGCGCGAGAGCTGGCGGCTGAACTGCTGCATAGGCTGGCTGAATTCAGCGAGGACGCGCTTGAAGGTTCCAGTGCTGAAAAAACTCAAAAAATATACCGTGACGCTGGACAAGCGGCCACTGCTACGCCTGCCGAAATACCACCGCGCTTGGCAACTTTTGCGCAGCAATCCCTACAAGAGGCGCTGCAAGACCCACAGGCACTGGGCTGTGCCTTGGGCGAAATCATGACCAGCTTGAAGCCCCAAGTATGGTTCGAAGAGGTTGAAGTAAAACTGTCGACGGCAATGGGCATCAGGCTGGATGCCAAAACCCGCATGATGTACGACGCAGATCATATTTTTATCAATGGCGAGAGTTACAGAGCCAAAGGCGCTGATGCCGTGCTGATGCGCTTATTGGCTGACCAGCGCCAATTGCCTGCAAAGATTTTGCGCAAAGCCGGCCACGATGCGCTGGCTTTATTGGCAGACTGGCTGGCCGCAGGCTGGCTGCAAGCAATAAGGGAAACGGCATGAGCACAGAAATTTTGTTACCTCAAGGCCGGTTTGAAGGGCCCAGTGAATTCTCTGATTTGATTCGCTTGGCCTTTGCAACTGCGGCTGCGCAAGGGTGGCGAGAAATCATTATTTGCGACAACACGTTTGAAGATTGGCCGTTGGGTGAACGTGTCGTTG
>JANMIH010000558.1:0-5322 GCA_031375685.1 Polaromonas sp.
CGGCGGCTCGACCCGCATCCCGGCCTCCTTCTGCGGCCTGGTCGGGCAGTTGTTCTGTCAATTGCAACTGCACTTGCACCTTTGGGTAACGCGCCTGAAACCGCGCCAGCGCTGGCCCCAGCCACAGCCGTCCAAAGCCAAACGTGGCCGCCAGCCGAATGCGCCCGACAGGTTCCTTGTGCTGCTCCTGTAACTGCGCTTCAAGTGCCTTGAAGCCCTCCAGCAGCGGCGCTGCGCTGGCGCAGAGGGCTTCACCTTCAGCTGTGGGGCTGACGCGCCGGGTGGTGCGCTGAAACAGTCTTTGCCCCAGCTTGGCTTCCAGTGCGGCGAGCCGTTTGGTCACGGCAGGTGCGGCCAGGTTCAGACTGATGGCGGCGGCGGCCAGGCTGCCGTGGTCACGTACGGCCAGCACCAGTTCAAGATCACTTCGTTCCATCGTCTTTACCCTCTATTGTTTCTTTTAAAGAAATAATAAATAGCTTTATTATTGCTTGAAATCTATTCAAACAAGCGAGATGATCAAGACGTGAAAAATCTTGACGCCTTCCCGATTCAACTGGTACCCGGCCCCGCCGGGATGCTGAACACGCGCATGGGTGGCAGCGGCCCACCGCTGATGCTGTTGCATGGCCACCCGCAAACACATGCCATGTGGCATCTGGTGGCGCCCGTCTTGGCCAAACACTTCACGGTGGTGATGATGGATCTGCGGGGCTATGGCGATTCAACCCGGCCACCCAGTGATGCCGAGCATGGCGCGTATTCAAAGCGCGCCACGGCGCTCGACGCGCTGGCAGTGATGCAGCACTACGGATTTGAGCGTTTTGGCGTGTTGGCGCATGACCGTGGGGCACGGGTCGCACACCGGCTGGCGATCGACCACCCTGGTGCAGTAGACCGCCTGCTGCTGCTGGACATTGCGCCCACGCTGGCGATGTACGAGAACACGACACCAGCTTTTGCCACCGCCTACTGGCATTGGTTTTTTCTGATTCAGCCGCAGCCACTGCCTGAAGCCTTGATTGAGTCTGACCCGGTACGCTACATCCGCAGCGTGATGGGCAAGCGGCACGCAGGACTTGCTGCATTTGCGCCTGAGGCGCTGGCTGAATACGAACGCTGCGCACAAATAGCAGGCACTGCCCACGCCATTTGCGAGGACTACCGCGCCAGTGCCTCGACGGACCTGATGCATGACCGTGAGGATATAGCGGCTGGCCGCAAGCTCACGCAACCGATCAAGATCTTGTGGTGTGAGCATGGCGCAGTTGGTCAATGTTTTGATGTCTTGGCGCTTTGGCATGAGCGGGCCACGCAAGTGTCTGGTCGCAGCTTGCCCTGCGGTCATTACATCGCTGAAGAAGCGCCCGAGCTTTTAATTCCTCACGCATTGAACTTTTTCAAATCCTGAATCAACCTTCACTTAAAGGAAAAAAACCATGAGTAAAAAACGCATTGCTGTCATCGCCGGCGACGGGATTGGCAAGGAAGTCATGCCCGAAGGCATCCGCGTGATGGAAGCTGCCGCCAGCAAATTTGGCATTGAGTTGCAGTTCGACCACTTCGACTTTTCAAGCTGGGACTATTACGAAAAGCACGGCCAGATGCTGCCCGACAACTGGAAAGACCAGATTGGCGGCCACGACGCCATTTACTTTGGCGCGGTGGGCTGGCCTGACAAGATTGCCGACCATGTGTCGCTGTGGGGTTCTCTGTTGCTGTTCCGCCGTGAGTTTGACCAGTACATCAATCTGCGCCCTGCGAGACTGATGCCCGGCATCATCGCGCCTGTGGTTCGGCGTGACGGCAGCGCGCGTGCGCCCGGCGAGATTGACTTTTACATCGTGCGTGAAAACACCGAAGGCGAATACTCCAGCATCGGCGGCAGGGCTTTTCCGGGGACGGATCGCGAGTTTGTGTTGCAGGAGTCGGTTTTCACCCGTATCGGCGTTGATCGCGTCCTCAAGTTCGCGTTTGAGCTGGCGCAATCGCGCCCTAAAAAGCATTTGACAAGTGCCACCAAGTCCAATGGCATATCAATTTCGATGCCGTACTGGGACGAACGAGTCGTTGAGATGGCGAAAAATTACACCAACATCAGGCTCGATAAATTTCACATTGATATTTTGACGGCTCATTTTGTACAGCGGCCTGACTTTTTTGATGTGGTGGTAGCCAGTAATTTGTTTGGCGATATTCTCAGCGACCTGGGCCCGGCCTGTACGGGAACGATAGGCATCGCACCTAGCGCCAACTTGAACCCTGAGCGCAAGTTTCCATCACTGTTTGAGCCAGTGCATGGTTCTGCGCCAGACATCGCGGGTAAGCAAATTGCCAATCCCATCGGACAGATCTGGTGTGGAGCGATGATGCTGGAGTTTTTGGGATGCAAAGATGCACATGATGCGGTGCTGGCTGCAATTGAAAAAGTCCTGGAGCCTGGCAGCGGAGCACCCCGTACACCTGACTTGGGCGGAACCGGATCAACTGCTGATGTGGGCAAAGCGATTGCGTCTGCGTTGGGTTAGCACCTTTATTTTTCTAGACTGTCAAGCATATAAATTACGAAACCCCGCATTATCTGGTCTTGGGGTCTCCTAAAAAGAGACTAGAATTCGCCACCGCGCGGTAGCAAATCAAATGTAGTATTGACACATCCGATACCCATAGATTTAATGATGTTCAGCAGCTAAACTGCGCATGCCGTTTCTTGTTGATGTCTTCATTTGATGTCCGCGAAACAGATTTTTACAGACAACCAGATTAACTTTCCTTAACGAGGGACCCCCGTGAACAAGACAGAACTGATTGAGCACATTGCCAAGCATGCCGATATTTCCAAGGCAGCGGCCACCCGCGCGCTGGAATCCACCATCGGTGCCGTCAAAACAACCCTGAAAAAAGGAGGCTCTGTGTCTCTTGTGGGTTTTGGTACCTTTGCCGTGACACGGCGCGCTGCCCGCGTTGGCCGCAACCCTCGCACTGGCGATGCGATTAAAATCAAAGCCGCCAAGGTTCCAAAGTTCCGTCCAGGCAAGGCTCTCAAAGATGCTTTGAACTGATACGAAATCGATTTGAAAAATCTCAAACATCTAGGGCGGGGTGCTTAGCTCAGTTGGTAGAGCAGCGCCCTTACACGGCGTAGGTCGGCGGTTCGAGCCCGTCAGCACCCACCAACCGCCTGAAGCGTTTGACGATTTTTTATCCAAGGCGAACCAGATGTTCGCCTTTTTTGTTTTTGGCGCAGGTATTTTTTTAGCCGCCGCATAGGACTTTTCAGATGTTTGATTTCATTCGCAAGCACACCAAGATCACCATGGGTCTGCTTTTTCTGTTGATCGTTCCTTCTTTTGTCTTGTTCGGTCTCGATGGCTACAGTCAAAACCAGGACAAAAGCCCGGTGGTTGCCAAAGTGGATGGCCAGGCAATCCTTCAAAGCGAATGGGACAGAGCTCACCTGGTTGAAGTAGACAAGCTCAAGGCCTCCATGCCATCGCTCGATGCCAAGTTGCTTGATTCTCCTGAAGCCAAATACGCCACGCTGGAGCGATTGGTTCGTGACCGCGTCTTGATCGCCGCTATGGCCAAGTCGAAGCTCAGTGCGAGTGACCAGCGCTTGGCGCGTGAACTGCAAAGCAACCCCAACATCGCTGCGCTCCGCAGACCCGATGGTACTTTGGACATGGAGCGCTACAAGCAGCTCTTGGGGTCTCAAGGAATGAGCCCTGAGATGTTTGAAGCAAGCGTGCGCACCGATCTTTCGGTACGGCAGGTGCTGATGGGCGTGATGGGCAGCGGATTTTCTTCAAACGTCGCAGCCGACACGGCATTGAATGCATACTTTGAAAAGCGTGATGTTCAGGTTGCCCGTTTTGCCACGGCCGATTACGCAGCCAAGCTCAACCCGACAGATGCCGATCTGGAGCAGTTTTACAAAGCCAACGCCAATCTTTTCCAAGCGCCCGAACAGGCCAATATTGAGTATTTGCTGTTTGATGTCGAGACGATTAAAAAAAGCATTGTGGTTGCTGAGGCAGATCTGAAAACCTACTACGAACAAAACATCCAGCGTCTGGGAGGCAAGGAAGAGCGTCGAGCCAGCCATATTTTGATTGCATCAGCCAAGAGCGTACCTGAAGCAGATCGCCAAAAAGCCAAAGCCAAAGCTGTAGAACTGGCAGCCCAAGTCAAAAAAGCGCCAGACACTTTTGCTGAAGTTGCGCGCAAAAATTCGCAAGACCCGGGCTCGGCCCCGGCTGGTGGAGACCTGGATTTTTTCGCCCGTGATGCGATGGTCAAACCTTTTTCTGATGCTGCATTTGCCTTGAACAAGGGCGATATCAGTGATGTTGTTGAGTCCGAGTTTGGTTATCACATCATCAAACTGACAGACATCAAGGCACCCAAGCAGCGTACGTTTGAAGAGATGAAGCCTGAGCTGGAAGCTGACATTAAAAAGCAGCAAGCGCAAAAGAAATTCAGTGAAACTGCTGAAGGCTTTACCAATTCTGTGTACGAGCAGGCAGACAGCCTGAAGCCCACCGCCGACCGCTTGAAACTAGAGCTTAAAACCGCGATTGGCCTGACACGTCAGCCCACGCCTGGTGCATCGGGCCCGCTGGCCAACTCCAAATTTTTAAACGCCATTTTTAATGCCGATACGATTGAGAAAAAACGCAATACCGAGGCTGTAGAAGTCGCCTCCAACCAGCTTATTTCTGGGCGCGTTACTCAATACACACCAGCCCGTACTCGACCACTCGCTGAGGTCAAAGACATCGTGCGCCAGCGCTGGTTAGCCCAGCAAGGTGCCGAAGAAGCCCGCAAAGATGGCGCGGCCAAACTGGCGGCGTGGAAAGCCGCACCAGCGACCGCTGTGTTACCAGCAGCATTATCTGTGTCACGCGACCAGCCTCAAAACCAGCCTATCCAGGTGGTCGACGCTGCGCTGCGCGCGGATGTTGCTACTTTGCCTGCACTGGCAGGCGTTGACCTCGGCGCACAGGGCTATGTGATTGTCAAAGTCCTGAAAGTTTTACCGCGCGACGCATCTTTGGAGGCAGCGGCCAAGCAAGAACGTAGTCAGTACACCAGTGGTGGACAACGGCTGAAAGTCTGGCCTACTACAACACGCTCAAAGACCGTTTTAAAACCGACATCAAAGTAGCCAAGCCAGTACGCGCAAAAGCAGATCAAAATCCAGAAAGTCAGACCACATCCACACAGTAGCCCCTATAATCTATGGTTACGGTGGCTGTAGCTCAGTTGGTAGAGTCCAGGATTGTGATTCCTGTTGTCGTGGGTTCGAGCCCCATCAGCCAC
>JANMIH010000248.1:0-2155 GCA_031375685.1 Polaromonas sp.
CGCTCCATGCAGGCCTGCCGGCGGCGGGTAATGCATGGGTACATGCACGACCGGGGGTGCCTCCGGCGGCCCGGCAGGGGCCTGTTTTTAAGATACCCCAAAACCAACTCGGGGAAATTACAGAAAGGATGTTGCACTAACTGCTCGGTTTTCAGGTGTTCAGCAGGGTCCCACAAAGTGGTTGCTGTTTTTGCCATTGCTTTGGTCATGGGTCTGCTCCTATAAGTTGCGCGCAAGCGCCTTTGCCTGACGAATATCACGGTCTTGCGTTGTCTTGTCACCGCCAGCCAGCAACACGACAAAAACATCTGCGTTCTGAATGAAATAAACGCGGTAGACGGGGCCATGGTCGATACGCAATTCTGAAACCCCTTCGTCAACAGACTTCACATCGCCCGGATTGCCCAGCGACAGGCGACGTATCCGAATGTCGATCCGCGTCTTGGCAGTGCGATCACGAAGTGAGTCGAACCACTGTGCATAAGCTGTGGTTTGACGAATTTCAAGCATGGCCAATAGTATCGCATGGGATACAAAATTCGACAAACCTCGAGCTTATTCAGCCTAAATTCCCCGCTGATTCACCCGCTTGCTCAAAGCCTCAGCACTCTCCTTCCGCTCGCTGTACCGATCCGTCAGCCAAGGCGAAACACCCCGAGTCAGCAGCGTGAACTTGACCAGCTCTTCCATCACGTCAACGATGCGGTCGTAATAGCTTGACGGCTTCATGCGGCCTGCTTCGTCGAACTCTAAAAACGCTTTGGCAACTGAGGACTGGTTGGGGATGGTGAGCATGCGCATCCAGCGGCCCAGCACGCGCATCTGGTTGACGGCGTTGAACGACTGGCTGCCGCCGCTGACTTGCATCAGGGCCAGGGTTTTGCCCTGCGTGGGTCGCACAGCGCCCAGTGCCAGCGGTATCCAGTCGATTTGGGATTTCATGATGCCGGTCATGGCGCCATGGCGCTCGGGTGATGTCCAGACCATGCCTTCGGCCCATTCAGCCAGCGCGCGCAGCTCGGCTACTTTGGGGTGAGACTCGGGCGCGTCGTCTGGCAGGGGCAGGCCGCTGGGGTTGAAGGTTTTGGTCTCGGAGCCCATGGCCTCAAGCAGCCGGGCGGCTTCTTCACTGGCCAGGCGGCTGTAGGAGCGTTCACGGACCGAGCCGTACAGTAACAAAATGCGGGGCGTGTGGCGGGGCGGGTTTTGGCCCGGTAATTCAGGGTGCCTGAAAAGCGACGGGTCAAGATTGGGCAGATTTGGCAGGCTGGCGTTTGTCATCAAAGTTTCACATCATGTTGTTTTAATTCAATACTTCAATTATATTTGAATGATGGAAACAATAACCAACCTCATGGACGAAGCCACCGCCGTCAAAGCGCTGGCCGCATTGGCGCAAGCCCATCGTTTGCAGGCCTTCAGGGCGCTGGTGGCGGCGGGCCCTGACGGGCTGACGCCGGGTGTGATGGCAGAGCAACTGGGTGTTGCGCCCAGTGCGCTGTCGTTTCATTTAAAGGAGCTGTCGCATTCAGGCCTGGTGAGCGCCGAGGCGCGTGGCCGCAACCTGATTTACCGTGCCAGCTTTGGCCACATGACCGCCCTGCTGGGCTACCTGACGGCGCATTGCTGCCAGGGACAGGCTTGTGAGGTGAGCAGCCTGGCTGACTGCGTGGATTGTTAGGCTCAAACACCGTTTCAAGTCATTTTTGACCTGTTTTCAAGCATCATTTATGCCTTTTGACCAATCGCTACGGGCGCAACCAGCTATTGATTTGATAGTAATTTAATTTAACCAAGGAGCCTTTCATGTCAACCGAACCCATCAACGTCCTGTTTTTATGCACCCATAATTCGGCCCGCAGCATTTTGGCTGAAGCGCTGCTTAACCACATTGGCAAGGGGCGTTTCAAGGCTTTTTCAGCTGGCAGCAGCCCGCGTGACAACCAGCAGCCCAACCCGATCGGAATCGAAACGCTGAAAGCAGCCGGCATCAAAACCGAAGGCTTGCACAGCAAAAGCTGGGACGACTTTGGCAAGCCAGATGCGCCGGTCATGAATCTCGTCATCACCGTGTGCGACAACGCCGCAGGCGAGGTGTGCCCGTACTGGCCTGGCCAGCCCGCCACAGCGCATTGGGGCTATGAAGACCCTTCAG
>JANMIH010000570.1:0-10313 GCA_031375685.1 Polaromonas sp.
GTCAATGAGTAAGAAAAGACTGGAGGCCATGGGTTTGTTGTGGTTCTGAAGGGCAATAAAAAACCGCTGGTCAGCGGTTTGCAGTGTAGGCTGGCGGTTTGATTAACGCGCCGTCAAACGACCCACGATAAATCCAAGCGCCAGCGCGATGCCAACCGCCTCAAGCGGCCGGTCTTGAACGCAGGTTTTTGAATAGCTCAGGGCCTTGCCCGGCGCCTGAGATATCTTGCGGGTTTCGTCTGAAAAACGATCGGCTGCGTGGCTGGCACTGCTGGCCACAGCATCGACCGTTTGATGTGCTGAAGCAGACAGGCTTTCAACCGTGCTGCGTACAGGCTCGGCAACTTTGTCGATGCCGTTGTGCAGGGCTGAGCCAGCGGACTCGACGCCACGCTGAACAGCGTTGTCAGACGATGAGGTTGGGAAGGAAGTTTTTTCCATGATGATTCCTTAAAAAAGTTGACCAGATTGAAAATAATCCAGCTTTGGTCAAATTTAAAAAGAAATCAGCACAGGGGCTGTGCGTGGGTGCAATGGTTAGCTGTAGGACAACCGCGCCAGCAAAAAAACTGGTTAATCGACCGGACGCTTCAAGCGTATTTCTTCCAGCTTCACGCTGCCATAAGCGGTGGCGCGCAGCGATGGCATCTCGCGTTTAAAGCCTGCCGCCTGCTCATAAAATTGCAACGCACGTTCATTGGCCACCAGCGCCCACAGCGTGACTTGCGTGCAGCCTTCTTCTTTCAGGCCATCACGCGCACCGTCCCACAGGGCCAGGCCCACGCCCTTGCGCCAATGCGCAGGGGTGACGTACATCGCCCAAATCTCGCCCACGCTTGACTTGGTGCCAGGGTCGCGTGAGCGGTCAAAACCAACAAAGCCAACCACCTTGTCACCCTCTATTGCGACCAGGATTTGGGGGTCGCGGTATTCAATCGCTTCTTTCCAGTAAGCCAGGCGCTTTTCATATGTCATGGCTTTTAGAACTTCATCAGGAATCAGGCCTTGGTAGGCGGCTTGCCAGGTGGCAACATGGATTTCAGCGATGGCTTTGGCATCGCGAGGAGCGGCGGGTCGAACGGAGGTGCTGGACATTAAAAATCACTTGTGAATGGAGGACAACCCACAATTGTCGCGCATGTTGTAATTTGCAGTGACATGACAGACACAGCCATTTTCACATTGCGGATGACGGGCACAGACACCATCATCAGTGCGTCTGCAAATTCAACCTTGCTCAATGCGGCTGAGCAGGCAGGTGTGTGTGATTTGAAACTTGAAAGCTCATGCAGAAACGGCACATGCCGCACCTGCATCTGCCTGATGCTGGCAGGTGAAGTGACCTATCTGATTGACTGGCCCGGGCTAAGCCTCGATGAAAAACGCGAAGGCTGGATCTTGCCTTGCGTGGCTTACCCCCGGACAGATGTCGTGCTTCAGTTGCCAGGCTGAAGCACTTGAACAGGTTTGACTTTAAAGGCTTTGCTGAATACCTGAAACCACCCAGCCCATGTCGCCCAGACGCAGCTTTTCAAGGTGCCAGATTTCGTCAAATGATTCTTCAGTGTTGTCCAGCTCGTCGCGCAGGACACCTGTGAACCGAACGCTGACCAGATAACGGATGGCACTTTCGTCAACCTCAATCACTTCAGCCTGAATACTGACGACATCGGTTTTTTGCTTCGTAGCACCGCGCTCGGCCAGATCAAGCCTCAGCTCGGCAAACATTTCAGGGGTGGTGAACTGGCGCATGTCGTCAAGATTGCCCGCGTCATTGGCCGCTTGCAGGCGAATGAAGTTGACTTTGGCATTGCGCTCAAAACCCGACACGTCGAAATCGGCAGGAATGCGACTGGCTGCGGCAACGCCTGAACCGATGCCTGAACCGATGACTGAACCGCCAGCGGGCATGGCAACCTTGTAAGCGGGCGCTTGCCGAGACATGTCAGGCCGCGAGCCAGTATTGACGTGAGCGTATTGCATGCCATGCGCAGACGGATGGGAGCCTTGCCGTGCAGCTGCGCGCTTGCGCATCACCAAACCAATCACAACCATGACGGCTGCAGCCAGCAAACCCATCATCAACATAGACGCGAGTTCTTCACCAAAGCCCAGGTGCGAGGCCAGAGCCATCAAACCCAGACCAGCCGCCAAACCTGCAACAGGCCCCATCCAAGAGCGTGACGGTGCAGCCGCGGCACCAGCGCCCGCCGCAGGTGCGGCAGCTGATGTTTGGGTGGGCGCTTTGTCTGGCGCTGCCTGACGTTGTGTCCCCATGGACTTGCCAGAGCCCATGCGCTTGGCTGCCTCAGCGTCCATGGCAACCGTGGTCAGACCAAATGCAAAAACAACAGACATCAACAATAAAAATTTCTTCACGAAAATCTCCAAAAGTACAAGCTCGCAATCATGACGGTTTTTTCATGGCGGAACAGCAGGAAATGTCGCTCATACAGTTCGGTTTTTACGAAGTGATGAATCATTTGAAGTAAATATTTACAGTTCTTTTGAAATAAAATAACGGGTTCTAAAAGGGAGGGGTCAGCTTGACGGGGCCGACACCTTTTTATTCATTTCTCTACAAAAACTCCAAGGTATTTATGGAAACTATTGCCCCTATGTGGCTGTGGGTCACTTTTGTGGCCATCGTTTTGGTATCTCTGTTCATTGACTTCGTGGTGTTAAAAAAGCAGGGCTCGCACGAAATTGGTGTGAAAGAGGCTTTTTGGTGGTCCATGATCTGGATCGCACTCAGCTTCATGTTCAACGGGCTGTTTTGGTGGGCCGTCAAAGACACGACAGGCTCGACAGAAATTGCCAATACCAAATCACTCGAGTTTCTAACCGGCTACTTGATTGAGAAATCACTAGCGGTTGACAACATCTTTGTGTTTTTGTTGATCTTCACTTACTTTGCTGTCCCCCCAGCATTCCAAAAACGGGTGCTGATGATCGGCATCATCGGCGCTATTGTTTTGCGCACCATTATGATTTTGGTGGGCGGTTGGCTGCTGGCTGAGTTCCATTGGATTTTGTACGTTTTCGGTGCGTTTTTGATCCTAACCGGTATCAAGATGTGGTGGGCTGCAGGCAAAGAGCCAAATCTAGACGACAACCCCGCCTTGAAGCTGCTGCGCAAGATATTGCCCGTCAGTAAAAACTACGACGGAGAAAACTTTTGGACAGTGGAAAACGGTAAAAAAATTGCCACCCCGCTGTTCATGGTGATCTGCCTGATCGCACTGACCGACGTGATTTTTGCGGTGGACTCCATTCCCGCCATTTTCGCCATCACCAGCGACCCCTTCATTGTGCTGACCAGCAACGTGTTTGCTATTCTGGGACTCAGGGCCATGTACTTCTTGTTGGCCGCCGTGGCCAACAAGTTCCACCTGCTCAACTACGGCCTGGCCATTATCTTGGTGTTCATCGGTACGAAGATGTGCTTGATCGATATCTACAAAATCCCAGTGTGGGCCTCGTTAGGTGTCGTCGTCGGCATACTTGCCATCACCGTTGTGCTGAGTTTGCGGACAGCCAAGCCGGAAGCTAAAGGTTAGTGAACCGGTCAATCAGACCTTGCCGTGTCAGTTCGTGTCGCGATTGAGAACAACTCATCGCGCCATGTGAAAACTGACCGTTGAGGCCGTGGACATCAAACCGTCACCCAACCATGCAAGGATGGAGGCATGCCGTCTCCATCCCCAAGCCAGCCACCACTGATCGACCTTTACACCCTCGCAGGCACACAAGACACCACCGCCACATTTGATGAGCATGAAGCGTTAAAAACTATCTTGCGCACGGGGATTGGGCAGTTTGACATTCAAACCGTGTGTGAGGTGCCAACCCGGCGTGCGCCATTTCCGGTCTTCCCGGTCTTTACCGCCAGCATTGGCTCGCGTGACCCAATGGCACCCTGCATTGGATTTTTTGGTGGGATTCATGGGCTGGAGAGGATTGGCTCACAGGTGGTGCTGGACTACATGCAGTCATTGCAGCAGCGGCTGACGTGGGACGAGCTGTTGATGCGGCAGCTTGAAAAGATTCGCCTGGTGTTCATGCCCATCGTTAATCCCGGCGGCATGTGGGCGCACAAGCGGGCCAATCCGCACGGTGTGGACTTGATGCGCAATGCGCCGCAGCGGTCTGAGGGGCGTGTGCCCTTTTTGGCGGGTGGCCAAACCATCAGCCCACTGCTGCCCTGGTACTGCGGCAAGCCAGGTGCAATGATGCAGATGGAGAGCGCGGCGATGCTCAAGGTGGCCAGTGAGCAATTGGCCTGTCGGCCCTTCAGCCTGGCGCTGGACTGCCATTCAGGTTATGGTTTTGGTGACAGCATCTGGTTTCCGTATGCCAAAACCCGGCGCTGGATGGCGCATTTGCCTGAAATGTATTTACTCAAGACCATGCTTGAACAATCCATGCCGCACCACGACTACAGCTTTGAGCCGCAAAGCAACCAATACCTGCTGCATGGTGACTTGTGGGACTGCGCCTATGACCGCACGCCTGCTGGCAACGTATTTTTACCCATGACGCTGGAGCTGGGTTCGTGGCTGTGGATTCGCAAAAATCCTCGCCAACTGTTCTCTCGTCACGGCATCTTCAACCCGATCAAGGCGCACCGCATCAAGCGGGTGCTGCGCCGCCATGCGGACTTGCTGGACTTTTTAACCCGCGCCGCCTATGCCGCGCCAAGCTGGTTGCCCGATGCGGCGCAGCGGGCCGATTTGCAGCAACAAGCAGTGGCCTTGTGGCGGCCCAGGCGGGTGATGTGAGGGGCGCTGCATGACCTGGGTTCTTTTACGCGGCTTGACGCGGGAGGCGCGGCATTGGAGCGGCTTTGCAGACCAGTTTGCACAGCGCGTGACACCCGACAGGGTCACAGCGCTTGACCTGCCGGGCAATGGCGAGTTTTACCAGATGCCCTCGCCCACGTCTGTTAGCGCGATGGTGGACTTTGCGCGCCAGCAATTGCTAAAACAAGGCATTCAACCACCCTACCAATTGCTGGCCATGTCCCTGGGCGGCATGGTGGCCACCGATTGGGCGCAACGCTACCCACATGAGGTTGATCGCCTGGTGCTGATCAACACCAGCATGCGACCCTTTAGCGGCATCACAGAAAGGTTACGGCCGGCCAACTGGCCGCAGCTTGGCTTGCTGGCAGCGCGCTGGGCAGATGCTGACCATGCAGAAAGCACGGTCCACCAACTGACTTGTCACCACACTGCGCAGCGCGTTGCAGATCTGGCGCTGTGGCGGCAGATTCGCAAAACCGCGCCCGTCAGCAGCCCCAACGCATTGCGCCAGTTGCTGGCTGCAGCGCGGTTTAGCTGTGCCAGCACGGCACCGCGTTGCCCGGTCTTGGTGCTGTCGTCTGGCGCTGACCGGCTGGTGAACCCGGTGTGTTCAAGCCTTCTGGCGCACGCCTGGCAGGCTGAGCACCACAGCAACCCGTGGGCAGGCCATGACTTGCCGCATGATGATGGGCCCTGGGTGGGTGAACGTGTTGCTGACTGGCTGAGTCGCCAATAGTCGCTATAAAATCAGGAGCTGCTTACGCCCGTATTGATTGGTCTAGAGGCCTAAAACATACTCAAAAATGACCTGGAACAGGCTCAAAACGCCTTTGAAAGGCCAATTTAGCCGCCGTGATCGAAGAAACCACGCTTCGGGCAAAATTACAGAGGTTGGCGATGCCTGGTCAACCGCTTATGACCACAAATTCGCCTCTCACCTCCATCCATCGCTGGCTGCTAACCGCGATTTTTTGTGCCGTTACCTTCGCTGCGCAAGCCGCACCTTTTGAAGACTCGATGGCACAGCGCACACTGGCCTGCACCGGCTGCCACGGCGCGCAAGGCCGCGCAGCGCCTGACGGTTACTACCCGCGGCTGGCGGGCAAGCCGGCAGGCTACCTCTACAACCAGTTGCTGAACTTTCGGGAAGGGCGGCGGCACTACGGATTGATGACGCAACTGATTGCGCCACTGAGCGATGCGTACCTGATGGAAATGGCGCAGCACTTTGCAGCGCTGGATGTGCCCTACCCCGCCCCCAGCCAAACCAAACCAGATGGCGCATTGCTGGCACTGGGCAAACAGTTGGTGCTGATGGGCGACGTGACCCGCCAAGTGCCGTCTTGTGTGCAGTGCCACGGCACAGCCATGACGGGTGTTGCACCCAACGTGCCTGGCTTGCTGGGGCTGCCGCGTGACTACCTCAATGCCCAATTGGGCGCGTGGAAGGCAGGCAAGCGCCGTGCCCACGCGCCTGACTGCATGCAGGCGGTGGTGGCGCGCCTGAGTGATGGCGACATCAACGCCATCAGCAGTTATTTGGCCGCGCAAGCGTTACCCGCCAACACCAAGCCCGCCAGCAGTGCGCCGCCTTTGGCCAATGGGCAGTTAGCGGTGATCTGCGGCAATACGGCCAAGCCATGAGCAAGCTGAAAAAAACGCTTGTCGGTTTGTTCTGTTTGCTTGCAGTGACAGCTATCGCGATGTGGCTGCTGACCACACGCGGTGACAAACTAACTGACTTACCCGCACATGCCAGCAGTACCCCAGAGCGCGGCGCGTATCTGGCCAAAGTTGGCAACTGCGCAGGCTGTCACACCGTACGCGGCGGCAAGCCCTATGCGGGCGGCCTGGGCATTGACACGCCTTTTGGTGCGGTTTATGCCAGCAACCTCACGCCTGATGCGGCCACGGGTATTGGCAACTGGACACGGCTGGATTTTTGGCGCGCTATGCATCACGGCAAGTCCAAAGACTCTCGCTTGCTGTATCCGGCTTTCCCGTACACCAGCTACACCTTGGTCACGCGGGACGACGCGGATGCGCTGTTTGCGTACTTGAAAAGCTTACCCGCGGTTAACCAGGCCAACACGCCGCATGCGGTGCGCTTTCCGTACAACACGCAGGCGGCGCTGGCTGTGTGGCGGGTGCTGTACTTCAAACCTGCAGCCTACACCGCCAACGCGCAAGCCACAGCTGAATGGAACCGGGGCGCGTACCTGGTCAACAGCCTGGGGCACTGCAGCGCGTGCCACGCGGCGCGCAATGCACTGGGCGCTACCGATGGCTTGAACCTGGCGGGTGGGCTGATACCGCTGCAAAACTGGTATGCGCCGTCCCTCGTTTCAACGCAAGAAGCCAGTGTGGCTGACTGGCCGCTCCAGGACATCAAGGCGTTCTTTAAATCCGGTGTCTCAGCACAAGCATCTGCAAATGGGCCGATGGCGGAGGTGGTTTTGAACAGCACGCAGCACTGGACTGACGCCGACTTGAATGCGATGGCGGTGTACCTGAAGGCGCTGCCTGTTACCCCGGCCTCACAGCAAGCAGCACAGTCCACCGCCATGCCACGCGGCAGCAAGCTGTACGACAAGCACTGCGCGCAATGTCATGGCGACAATGGCCAGGGGGTCGCAAATGCATACCCCGCGCTGGCAGGCAACCGCGCTGTGCTGATGCCGCAAAAGGCCAACCTTGTGCAAATCGTTTTAAACGGTGGCTATGCGCCCGCAACAGCTGGCAACCCGCGCCCTTACGGCATGCCGCCGTTTGTGCTGGTCTTGACCGACGCAGACATTGCCGATGTGCTCAGCCACATCCGCAGCAGTTGGGGTAACCGTGCCAATGCGGTGTCTGAACTGGAGGTCAATCGCATCCGGTCGAATCAGGCGCGCTAAACTTTTTGACGGGAAATAACATGGCTGCCAGGCAAAGAATGAGGCGTTTCATGCAGAGCACTGCCATCGTCGGCGAAGCCGGCTTTGACACGCTGGATACTCACCGGTGACCAAACTGGCGGGCAAGTCACCACGCCATGCACCTGCGTCCTGATGGACAATCTCGGTTGATAATTATGTTTTTAATCTTCAGTTAATTCTCAGGAGAACGCCATGGCAAAAGGTCAACAAAACAGCGGCAAGATGGTCAAAAAACCAAAAAAAGACACCTCACCCCCTAAAACCGTATCGCCCGATGCGGTCCGCCCCACCATCGTCACCCAGGTGCCGCTGCGGGGCAAGCTGAAGAATAAGTGACCGAAGCCGCCAAACCTGGTTCTGATCCACTTCATGGGGTAACGCTGGAAGCCATCGTCACGGCCCTGTCAACACATTACGGCTGGGACGAGCTGGGTCAGCGCATCCCGATTCGCTGTTTTCAAAGCGAGCCCAGCGTGGCATCGAGTCTGAAGTTTTTACGCAAAACGCCGTGGGCGCGTGACAAGGTCGAAGGGCTGTATCTTTTCATGCTTCGCGAGATCAAGCGCGCCAGCCCCACCGCGCACAACTTCCCGCCACCCAAAGGCAAAACAGCAAGTGACTGAATGTCACAAAGGCGTTGAAACAATTTATGCAGACGCGCATCTGCTGGTCTTGAACAAGCCGCCTGGCTTGCTGTCCGTCCCCGGCAAGGGCGCAGACAAACAGGACTGCTTGAGTAGACGGGCTCAAGAGCAATACCCCGACGCCTTGATCGTTCACCGGCTGGACATGGCCACATCCGGGCTGCTATTGATGGCGCGGGGGCCAGCCATGCAGGCAGCGCTGTCAAAACTGTTTGAAGCCCGCGCCATTCACAAACGCTATGTCGCGGTGGTGGATGGCCGCATGGCAGGCGATGACTGGCAAATGATTGACTTGCCAATTGCGCTCGATTGGCCAAACAGGCCACTGCGCATCATCCACGCCGACGGCAAACCCAGCCAAACCCGCTGGCGCGTCTTGCACTTCAACGCAGACACCCACGCCACGCGGGTTGAGCTTGAGCCCGTCACAGGCCGCTCGCACCAGTTACGCGTGCATTTGAAGACGCTGGGTCATCCCATTTTGGGTGATGCACTGTATGCGCCTTCTGATGTTCAGGCCAAGGCCGCGCGCTTGCAGTTGCATGCG
This sequence comes from Polaromonas sp., assembly GCA_031375685.1. Classification (GTDB taxonomy): domain Bacteria; phylum Pseudomonadota; class Gammaproteobacteria; order Burkholderiales; family Burkholderiaceae_C; genus Polaromonas. The sequence continues at coordinate 8,915 of JANMIH010000570.1, forward strand.
AGTCAACTGCGGTTTTTGCATCCTGCAGACGCTGCGCAGATGACCTTTGAAAATGCCCCTGCGTTTTAGGAACTTCGACAGGCAAAGCGGCCTCTGACCCTTCAGAAAAATACCGGACACATCCATGTCAACATCTCATTTTCTGCAACGCCGAACCCTCACCGCGGCGCTGGTCGTCGCACCAACCCTGTGGCTGGGCGCACGCGCACAACCCGTGTCCCCCTTACGCGCCACCCCTTCTCAAACGGAAGGTCCGTTTTACCCGGTCGCCCTGCCGAAAGACTCCGACTTTGACCTGCTGCGCAACGGTAGCCAAAACTACCCCAAAGGCCAAAGCGCCTGGGTCGAGGGCAGCGTCAGTGACCTGTCGGGCAAGCCGGTTGCGGGTGCGCAGGTTGAAATATGGCAATGCGATCACGACGGCCACTACCACCACCCCGGTGACGGCGGCAAGGCTGACCCTCGTTTTCAGGGCTTTGGCCGCGTCACCGCAGGCAGCGACGGCAGCTACCGCTTTCGCACGCTGCGGCCTGTTGCATACGGCGGGCGCACGCCGCACATTCATGTCAAGGTCAAGCTTGGCCAGCGCGAGCTGCTGACCACGCAGCTGTATGTGGCGGGCGATGCGGGCAATGCGCAAGACTTTTTATGGCGCCGTTTAAGCGAGTCTGACCGTAACGCGCTGACGATTCCTTTTAGTCCTGCAAGCGATGGCATCAGAGCGCGCTTTCCCATCACCGTCACCATTTGACCTCACCCTTGCCCCTCATGACCCAACATCTTTACATCCTTACCGGTGCCTCTCGCGGCATGGGCCTGGCCATGGCGCGGCAGCTGCTCCTGCCCGGCAACACGTTACTTTGTATTTCCCGCAGCGCTAACGAAACGCTGGCTGTGCAGGCCAAACACGCGGGCGCGAGCCTGCTGCAATGGACGCAAGACCTGGCGCTGGGCGCAAGTACCAGCGCCAAGCTGGAGCAATGGCTGCGTGAGCAACCGGGCAGCAGTTTTGACAGTGCCACGCTCATCAACAACGCCGGGGTGATTCCGCGCATTGGCCCGCTCAGTGAAGCCGATGCCGATGACCTGAGCCACGCACTGCGCGTCGGCCTGGAATCACCCATGCAACTGACCAGTGCTTTTTTACGCGCCACAGCCCGCTGGCCCGGTCACCGCAAGGTGCTCAACATTTCGTCAGGGCTGGGGCGCAGGGCGATGGCATCACAAGCGGGCTACTGCGCCGCCAAAGCAGGCATGGACCATTTCACCCGTTGTGTGGCGCTGGAAGAAGCGCTTAAACCTAAATCCGGCAGTTAGCCAGTCGCCATAAGTTGCTTTGGTGCTATCCAGGGCGGCAATGGCCGGGTGATTTTGGCCACCACATAGTTCAGGAACGCCG
>JANMIH010000586.1:0-3721 GCA_031375685.1 Polaromonas sp.
CCAGTGCGCCCAGCACCGCCAGACAAATCGGTATCACCAGGGCGAAAGCGATCAACTTCAACCCATAGCGTTTGAGCTCACCCAGCCTTCCGCCAGCGACCAGTCCCAGCTCTAACAAGAACAGAGCCAGCACGCCTTTGAACAACACGGTAAAGAGCGGCGCAATCGGTGCTGTGCCCGCTTCGCCCATCAGTGTGCCGATCACCAGGCCACCCACCAGCAGAAAAACCGATTTGCCCAAAAATACGTCATGCGCCAGCGCGCCCCAGGCAATGCCCGTTTTGGGTCCTGTCGTGCCCGCCTGTTTCTTTTCATACCAGCGCGCCAGGGCAATACCCGCCACAATGCCCGGCGCTTCGAGCAGGGCGACCCACAGGGCTGCGTGTGCTTCAAACGCGATGTTGCGGTGCGTCAGGTAGGCGCTGGCTACGGCGAACGTCACCACACTCACGGAACCGTAATGCGCCGCAACCGATGCTGCGTCAAACCCGTTCAGGCCTATCAAGCCCCTGAGCAAGGGGTACAGCAACAACGGAATCACCAAACCCAAAGCCAGGCAAAACAGCATTTGCGGGATGACTGCGTCCATGCTCTGTTTGGACAACTCCACCCCACCCTTCAGGCCAATGGCCAGCAACAGGTAAATCGACAGCGTCTCGTACAAAACGCCCGGCAAGGCCAGGTCACTTTTAACCAGCCGTGCCAGCAGACCGAGTAAAAAAAACAGAACAACAACATCAATCATCAGAAAATCTTTGCTCAGGGTTTGGCGTTGTGCGTGTTTAGCGCATTTTGGGTAATGGCAGACAGCGTGGTTCGTGTCGTGATGACTTCGGAGTCCAGCATCACCTCGATTAACGTGCCTTCCGGCCGCGCAAGCGCTGCCAACAGCCCGCCTTCAAACTCTGCCGTTCGGGTGATGCGAATACCTGCATAACCATAGGCGCGGGCCAGCGCCGCAAAGTCAGGGTTTTGCAGATGCGAACCACTTGAATGGTTTGGGTACTCACGCTCCTGGTGCATGCGTATCGTGCCGTACATGCCATTGTTCAGCAGCACGATGATGGTTTTGGCACCATGTTGCACGGCGGTGGCAAGCTCCTGGCCGTTCATTAAAAAGTCGCCGTCACCGGCCATGGTCAAGACCACGCGGCCTGTGGTGATGGCCGCTGCGATGCCGGCTGGCACGCCGTAACCCATGGCACCCACCGTGGGGGCCAGTTGCGTTTTGTGGCCTTTGACCAGGCCGTGGTGCTTGTAAAACCGGTGTACCCAGCTCGCAAAGTTGCCCGCGCCATTGGTCAGTACCGCATCTGCTGGCAAATGCTTTTGCAGCAGGCCAACGATTAAGGGCATGTCGATATTGCCCGGCAGCTTGTTGGGCTGCAGGTTGGCGATGTAGTCGGCGTTGGCATCCAGCGCCCATTGCTCCCATGGCACGCTGACGGGCGCGGTCAATACTTCCAGCGACCTGGCGGCAGCGTTCATGGTGGCGTTGATGGCCAAATCGGCCTGATAAACACGGTTCAGCTCCTCCGCACTGCTGTGGATGTGCACCAGCTTTTGCTTTGGCCGGGGCGCATCCAGCAGCGTGTACTTGTTGGTTGTCATTTCGCCCAGACGCGGGCCAATGGCGATGATCAAATCCGCCGTCTTGACGCGCGCCGCCAGTTTGGGGTTCAAGCCAATGCCAACATCGCCTGCGTACAGCGGGTGGTGATTGTCAAAAGTGTCTTGAAAGCGAAACGCATTGCCCACCGGCAGACGCCAGTTTTCAGCAAACCGCTGCAAAGCCTGCGCGGCCTGTGGGGTCCAGCCGCCACCGCCTGCAATGACGAAAGGTCGCTCTGACTTCAACAGCATTTCACGCAAGGTGCGCAATGCGCCGGGGTCGCTCCAGGCTTGCACCGCCTCTCCTCTTGCCAGCGGTTGGGCAGCCGTCATGCGGGTCAGCATGTCCTCGGGCAGCACCAGCACCACCGGACCGGGCCTGCCGTTCATGGCAGTGGCAAAGGCACGGGCGATGTATTCAGGGATGCGGTCTGCGTCATCAATGCGCTCGACCCGCTTGGCAAAGCCTTTGGTACTGGGGCCAAAAAACGCGTGGTAGTCCACTTCCTGAAAAGCCTCGCGGTCCCGGCAGTCACTGGCCACATCACCCACCAGCAGCACCATGGGTGTGGAGTCCTGAAACGCCGTGTGCACGCCAATGGAGGCATTGGTCGCGCCTGGCCCACGTGTGACCATGCACACGCCCGGCCTGCCCGTCAGCTTGCCATGCGCTTCTGCCATGTAGGCCGCGCCGCCTTCTTGCCGGCAGGTGATGAAGCGGATTTTGTCCTGCCGTGCATGCAGGCCATCCAGCACAGCCAGGTAACTTTCATCCGGCACGCCAAAGGCATGGGTCACGCCCTGGGCGATCAGGCAATCGACTAAAAGGTGTCCGGCGAGTTGCTTTGTCATGGGCTCAAAGGTTTTATTCAGGTGTAAAACTGTCGCCGTCATCGCCACCGGCTTCGAGGGCTTGGCGCGCAAGCTCTTCGTCGCTCAAGGGCGGCGCCTGCTCCAGTGCAGCCAGCTCGTCCAAAAATTCTTGCGTCGGCGTTTCATGCTCCAGCAAAACTTCTTCAAGTTTCTGCTCACTGGTTTCCACATGCACTGACGGGGAGTGCAGCGAAGTCGGCGGCACAGGGAATTTTTCACCCAGCTCAAACTTTAGCGCTTCGGACTTGCCTTCGACCCAGTTGGCAAAGTCGCCATCTTTGGGGGTGTTTGAATTGCTCATATGCTTCTCCTTGAATTGAGCGGCATTTGCGCAAAATGGCAAACGCCGACTTGAAAAGCTGATTATGCGGTTGCCGGGAACACAGCCGACATCCTTCGGCGAAAGTTCAGGCCGCCACCAACGCTGTGCGCCGCACCCGCCGCACATTAAAGGCACTGGCCACCAGCACCAACTGCAGCAGCACCAGGCCCAGCAGCACGCTGCGGTACTGGCCGTTGTCCATCAGCAAGCCAAACAACAGCGGTGCCAAGGCCTGGCCAATGTCCAGCCCGGCGTACACCACACCGTACACGCGGCCTGAGGCGTTGTCAGGCGTGGATTTTTTGACCAGCAAGTCGCGCGACGGCCCGGCCATGCCAGATGCAAAACCCATCAGACCAAACAGCACAGGCACCGTCCAGGCGGCCAGGTTGCCCAGAGCCAGCAGCGATGCCAGCACGGCGGCAATGCCAAAGCCAACACCCACCACCCGCTCGCAGCGTTTGGCATCTGCTGCCAAAAAGCCGCCCAGCACCATGCCGCCCGCACTGCCCAGCATGTAAATCGTCAAGCACATCGCCACCAGCGCCACTGGCACGTCATGCAGACGTTGCGCAGCAGACGGCGCAAAGGTTTGAATCACGCTCAGTACTGCGGCATACCAGAAGAAAAATGCAAAGCACATCCATACTGCCGGGATTTTTAAAAACCCGAAACTGCTATCAGCTTGGGCGCCGCGAGTTGCCGTGACAACCGGCAGCAGTAACTTGTCACGGTTGCGCAGTTGCAGCGCCAACACCCCAAACGCCAGCGCACCGGCAGCCATCAAAGCCACCCGCCATGAAAAAGCAAACGCCAGCGGCACCAGCATGGCAGGCGCCAGCGCCCAGCCCAGGCTGCCGGTAATGCCGTGAACACTGTAGGCATGGCCCAGGCGCGGCGCGCTCACTTTGCGCG
>JANMIH010000590.1:0-3088 GCA_031375685.1 Polaromonas sp.
GTTCATGAAGCACGCCAAGGTGCTGAACGCAATTTCTCTTGCAACTTTTATTTTGGCGATGTTTTTTCTGTTCAGTCGCGGTCTGCATTTGTCGGTTGAATTTACCGGCGGCACATTGATGGAGGTCAGCTACTCCCAGCCTGCGGATGTTGAAAAAATACGCACCACGATTTCAGGCCTGGGTCTGACGGATGTACAGGTGCAAAACTTTGGCTCGGCGCGCGACATCATGATTCGCCTGCCTGCCCAAAAAGGTGTCAGCACCGCTCAGCAAAGTGATAAGGTGCTGACGGCCCTTAAAACGACTGACAGCTCAGTGGTTTTAAAACGTGCTGAATTTGTCGGCCCCTCTGTTGGGGAAGAGCTGGCCGCTGACGGCCTGAAAGCGCTTGGCATGGTGATTGTTGGCATCATGATTTACCTGGCTTTCAGGTTTGAGTGGAAATATGCGGTAGCGGGCATCATTGCCAACCTGCACGACATCGTCATCATTCTTGGTTTTTTTGCTTTCTTTCAGTGGGAGTTTTCGCTCTCGGTACTTGCGGCCGTATTGGCGGTGCTGGGTTACTCCGTCAATGAGTCGGTGGTGATTTTTGACCGGATTCGCGAGAACTTCAGGCGCTACCGCAAGTTGGACACGGTACAAATCATTGACAACGCCATCACGTCGACCATCAGCCGAACCATCATCACCCATGCGTCGACGCTGGTCATGGTGTTGTCGATGCTCATTTTCGGCGGCCCGACCCTCTTTTACTTCGCGCTGGCCCTGACGATTGGCATTTTGTTTGGCATTTACTCATCCGTCTTCGTCGCCGCCGCCATTGCCATGTGGCTTGGCATCAAGCGTGAAGACTTGGTCAAAGCGGGTGGAGTCCCAGCTAAAAAAGGCGAAGACCCGAACGATCCCAATGCGGGTGCCACGGTTTAAACCGCAGCAACATCACACCAGTCACCTGTGTCCGGCCTCAGCAACCCCTCCAATCCGCTCACGTCCAAGACACGTGAAATTTTCACGGCGCATGCCGCGAAAGTGTTGCCGGAGATTGCCAAGGCCGTGCTCGACAAGTTGTCGGACCTGGTCGACCAGCCTGCCAGTGCACCGGTGATGCAGGACCGTCGTGATGCCTGGCTGGCGTTTCAGTCAGCAGGCAAAGCCTGGACCAACGGCACCAACAAAGCCTGGCGGCTGGCTACTGAACAGGCACCCCAGTCGATCGGGACGATGTTTGACATAGCGGACGGCAAGTTCGAGTTGATGGACAACGAGGTGATGGAGAACAAGATTCTTGCATCCCGCCTTGGCTTGAGAATTATTGATGTGGTGAGCTGGGAGCTCAATGATCTGCGTCTGCGGGTTCAAAGCCTTGACAATTTGTCGGAGTTGCAATCCGGCGACATTTTCCGCCCAGAGGTGCTGGCCAAGCAGATGATTGAACAGTGGACCAACGCTGGTTTGTCGCGCGACACCTGGATGGCAACGCAAGATGTGATTCAAAATCGCCTGGCCGGGCATCTGCTGGAGGCTTATCACGCCGCCAATGAGTTTTTGGTTCAGCAGGGCGTGATGGCAGAAATCGATTTGCGCCCGCTCGTCAAACGCACACCCACTGGCATTATCAAAGCCAAGGCCGCCCCAACCAAACCCAAAGACCCTGGCGCTGCGCAAACCGGCCCAGGCGCAGTCGGCTATCAGAACAGTGGAGGGCAGTCGAGCAATTACGGCGGTGGCTACGGCGGCGGTGGCTCTGGACGTGGCGGCTCAGGTGGCGGTGGATCAGGCAGTGGTGGATCAGGCAGCAGCGGATCAGGCAGTGGTGGATCAGGCAGCAGCGGATCAGGCAGTGGTGGATCAGGCAGTGGTGGATCAGGCAGTGGTGGATCAGGTAGCGGTGGATCAGGCGGTGGCGGCTCAGGTGGTGGCTACAGCGGTAGTGGATACAGTGGAAGCGGTGCCGCATCCAGCGGTCATACCCGCAGTGGTCATTCGGCTCATGAAGAAACTCGCATGCAAACCGCCACAACACCTTTGGCCAAAGCCAAGATGCGTGCCCAAGGTGTCGTTGGCGGCTTGATGCGGATGTTGACCAAACAAGTCGCCGGTTTTGACGATACGCGTGGCGCTCAAGCGTCGCCGCAGTTGGCGCAGGCTTTTGCAGGTATGGGTGGGGACAGCAGCCACTTGCGCACCCAGGTAGCTGAAGCCGATGACCAGGTTTATGGGGTCGAGCATGTTGAACAGGCTGCGACAGCCCTGCGCCAAAGAACCAGCACGCTGAAAAAAGCGGCCAGCACCTCGGCTGAAAAGGCCACCATCGAAATTGTGGCTTTGATGTTCCAGAGCATTCTGGCTGAAGACCGCATTCCTTCCACTGTTCGGGTGTGGTTTGCGCGGTTGCAAATGCCGGTATTGCGGGTAGCGATTTCAGAGCCTGAATTTTTTGGTTCACTGCAGCACCCTGCACGGCGTCTGATCGACCGCATGGGTTCGTGTGTGCTGGGCTTTGACATTGACGTGTCGGGCAATGCGATGGAGATTGAAATCAAGCGCATCGTACAGGTCATTGAGCAATACCCCGAAACCGGTCGCCGGGTGTTTCAGCTGGTGTATGACGAGTTTCAAAAATTCTTGTCCAAATTCCTGTCAGAAAACGGCAGTGCCGCGCGGGTGGTCAGCATCGCCCAGCAGGTTGAGCAAAAAGAGACCATGGCGATTCAATACACGATTGAAATGCGCAACATGCTCAATGACATGCCAGTGCGAGACGAGATTCGTGAGTTTCTTTTCAAGACCTGGGCTGAGGTGCTGGCCATTGCCGCCATGCGCAATGGTGCACAAAATGAGCAGACCCTTATTCTCAAGCGTTGTGCTGCGGATCTGGTGTGGGCGGCCAGCGCCAAGCCCAATCGTGCTGACCGGGCCAAGGTCATCGCTGACTTGCCCAAGCTGCTGCAGTTGTTGCGTTCGGGCATGACCATGCTGGGCATGGAAAGCAAAAATCAGGATGAGAATATCAAGATCATCAGTGACACACTGGCCGATGCCTTCATGTCAAAAACGGGGTCAATTTCAGCAGAAAAGATTGAC
>JANMIH010000032.1:0-3086 GCA_031375685.1 Polaromonas sp.
TGACAAAAACGACCTGTTCCCCGCCGACCTGTGGCAAAAAATGGGTGCGCTGGGCGTGCTGGGCATCACAGTGAGTGAAGAATACGGCGGTGCAGGCATGGGCTACCTGGCCCACATGATTGCGATGGAAGAAATCAGCCGAGCCAGCGCGTCGGTGGGTTTGAGCTACGGCGCACACAGCAACCTGTGCGTGAATCAGATCAAGCGCAATGGGACTGAAGAACAGCGCCAAAAGTACCTGCCCAAACTCATCACCGGTGAGCACGTAGGCGCGCTGGCCATGAGCGAGCCGGGTGCGGGCAGCGATGTCATCAGCATGAAGCTCAAAGCTGAAGACAAAGGCGGCTTCTACCTGCTCAACGGCACCAAGATGTGGATCACCAATGGCCCGGATGCTGACACGCTGGTGGTGTATGCCAAGACAGAGCCTGAGCTGGGCGCGCGCGGCGTGACGGCTTTCTTGATTGAAAAAAGCATGAAAGGCTTTTCATGCGCGCAAAAGCTCGACAAACTCGGCATGCGCGGCAGCCACACCGGCGAGCTGGTGTTCAACAATGTTGAAGTACCCGCCAGCCAGATTCTGGGCGGCCTGAACGGCGGTGCCAAAGTGCTGATGAGCGGGCTGGACTACGAACGCGCTGTGCTGGCCGCTGGGCCCATCGGCATCATGCAGTCGGTGATGGACAGCGTCGTGCCCTACATTCACGACCGCAAACAGTTCGGCCAGAGCATTGGCGAGTTTCAGTTGATTCAGGGCAAAGTCGCTGACATGTACACCGTGTTGCTGGCGGGCCGGGCGTTTTGCTACACCGTGGGCAAAAACCTGGACATGCTGGGCACAGAGCACGTGCGCCAGGTGCGCAAAGACTGCGCGTCTGTCATCTTGTGGTGTGCTGAAAAAGCCACCTGGATGGCTGGTGAAGGCGTGCAGATATTCGGCGGCAACGGCTACATCAACGACTACCCGCTGGGCCGCCTGTGGCGTGATGCGAAGCTGTATGAAATTGGCGCAGGCACATCAGAGATTCGCCGCATGCTGATTGGGCGAGAATTGTTTGCGGAGACCTGTTAATTTGCGGGAAAGACCGATGCACCTTCGCAAGGCGAAGCGCATCGCTCTGTCCTCAAACTGATCAATTCCCCGATTCGTACAACCTACGACAATACGGTTCATGCCCTTACGTCATCTGCTTCAACACAACCGCACCTGGGCTGCGCAAACGGTACGTGAACGCCCTCAGTTTTTTACCAATTTGTCAGAGCAGCAAAAGCCACGTTACATGTGGATAGGGTGCAGCGACTCCCGGGTGCCTGCCAACCAGATCACGGGGCTGGAGCCCGGTGAAGTTTTTGTTCACCGCAACATTGCCAATGTGGTCGTTCACAGTGATTTGAATGCACTGTCAACCATCCAGTATGCCGTGGATATGCTGGAGGTAGAGCATGTCATCGTCTGCGGGCATTACGGCTGCGGTGGTGTCCAGGCAGCCTTGCAGAACGCGCGCATTGGCCTGGCTGACAACTGGATCCGGCATATTCAGGACGTACGTGACCGTTATCAGGAGCGGCTGCGCGCTGCAGAACCCCACGAGCGACTTGATATATTGTGCGAGCTCAATGTCATTGAGCAGGTTGTTAACGTGTGCCACAGCACGGTGATGCAGGACGCATGGGCGCGTGGACGTGTTGTGACCGTTCATGGCTGGATTTATGGTGTGCATGACGGTTTGCTGCAAGACCTGCTGATGTCTGTGTCAGGCGCAGAGCAATTGCATAGCCTGCATGATGCTGCATTGGTCAAGCTGTTCGACCGCAAGTCAAACCAGGGCAGCGCAAGCGGCTTGGTCTCACAATAAAAACCGTCACCGACACGTATGTTCCCCCAACGCCTAGACTCCTCCGTTGCCTACGACATTGCCAAAGCCATGATGGACGGCTTTAACCGCCACTACCAGCTTTTCCGCACGGAATCAGCGCGTGCCAAGCACCGGTTTGAAACCGCAGACTGGCACGGCCAGCAGCGCGCCCAGCGTGAGCGGATCGAGTTTTACGACTTGCGCGTGCGTGAGGCATCGATGCGGCTGGAGCGCGAGTTCAAGGGTGGCGAGCAAACCATGGACGTGTGGCAGCAGGTCAAGCTGCATTACATCGGCCTGCTGGTCAATCACCAGCAGCCCGAGCTGGCCGAGACGTTTTTCAATTCGGTCACGACCAAAATATTGCACCGCAGTTATTTTCAGAACAACTTTATTTTTGTGCGGCCCGCCGTCAGCACTGAATACATTGAAAACGAAGAACCCACTGCCGACCCGACGTACCGCGCCTACTACCCCAGCACTGAAACACTACAGACCAATGTCATCAAGCTCGTGCAAGACTTCGGTTTGCGGCTGGCGTTTGAGGACCTGGCACGTGACGCTGGTTATGTGGTTGACGCCTTGCAAAAGCGCCTGGGTGATGTCAAGCTGCGCGCCAACTTTCAAATCCAGGTGTTGTCGAGTTTGTTTTACCGCAACAAGGGCGCTTATGTTGTGGGCAAAGTCATCAATGGCTTTAATGAAGTGCCGGTGGCCTTGCCCCTGCTGCACAACAAAAGCGGCAAGCTGGTGATTGACGCGGGGCTTTTTGGTGAAGACGACCTGCTGATTTTGTTCAGCTTTGCGCGTGCGTACTTTATGGTGGACATGGGCATACCGTCGGCCTATGTGCAGTTTTTGCGCAGCATGATGCCGCGCATGCCACGTGCCGAGATTTACAACGCACTGGGCCTGGCCAAGCAGGGCAAGACGCTCTTTTACCGCGACTTTTTGTACCACCTGCGGCACTCGACCGACAAGTTTCGCATTGCGCCGGGCATCAAGGGCATGGTCATGCTGGTGTTTGACTTGCCGTCTTTTCCCTACGTCTTCAAGGTCATCAAGGACTATTACCCGCCGCAAAAAGACACTACCCGCGAGCAGATCAAGGGCAAGTACCTGCTGGTCAAACAGCACGACCGTGTGGGCCGCATGGCTGATACGCAGGAATACAGCGAAGTCGCTTTTCCGCGAGAGCGTTTTGACGATGAGCTGATTGCCGAGATTGAA
>JANMIH010000054.1:0-13655 GCA_031375685.1 Polaromonas sp.
TTCAATCGTATGGAATGGTGGGCCGTCACAGACTTGAACTGTGGACCAAAGGATTATGAGTCCTCTGCTCTAACCAACTGAGCTAACGGCCCGAACCAGTCAGCATTGTAAGTGCCTACTTGCTGTGGCTGAGGGCGGTGCTGACGAGCTTGGAAGTGATGTCGACGATCTGGATCATCTTTTCATACGGCATGCGCATGGGACCGATCACGCCGAGTGTGCCAACGACCTGGCCATCAACTTCATAGGGCGCGGTCACAACTGACAGCTCTTGGTACGGGATGACCTGGCTTTCGCCGCCAATGTAGATTCGCACACCTTCGGCGCGGCTGGAGACGTCGAGCAATTTCATGAGCTGGGCTTTTTGTTCGAACAAATCAAACAGCTTGCGCAGGTTGCCCATGTCGCTTGAAAAGTCACTAACCGTGAGCAGATTTCGCTCGCCTGATATGACGACCTCATCACGCGACTCAATGGCCTCAGAGCTGACCTGTACGGCAGTTTGCATGAGCGTGGCTATCTCGCCGCGCAGTGCTTCAACCTCATTCTTAAGCCGTTCGCGCACCTCTTCGATGGCCATGCCTGCGTAATGTGAATTTAAAAAATTGGCGGCTTCTACCAGTTGCGATTGGGTGTAGTCAGCTTCGGTAAAGATAACGCGGTTTTGCACATCGCCGTCTGGCGACACGATGATGACCAGAAAGCGCCGATCTGACAGCCTTAAAAATTCAATGTGCCTGAACACAGAGCTGCGTCGGGGCGCCATGACAACGCCGACAAACTGCGACAGGCTGGACAGCATGTGTGCAGCGCTGCTCAAGACTTTCAGAGGCTGGTCAGGGGCCAGGCGCTGTGCGCTCAGGCCGGCATTCATGAACGGGTCTGTTTGCGTGGTGAGCATGGTGTCGACAAAAAGCCGGTAGCCCAGTGCAGTCGGTATCCGCCCGGCAGAGGTATGCGGGCTGACAATCAGGCCCAGGTCCTCAAGGTCACTCATCACGTTGCGGATGGTGGCGGGCGACAGCTCCAGGCCGGATGCTTTTGACAGCGTGCGTGAGCCCACCGGCTGCCCATCAGCGATGTAACGCTCTACAAGGGCTTTTAACAACAGTCTTGCACGATCATCAAGCATCTTGTCATTCTACGAAGCTTGTCACTGTTCTTGTGATGTAATTTGAAAATGAAGTCGCAATTTCGTCATGTCGCACTGGTCGGCAAGTACCATGCTCAGGGCTCACGCTCGGCGCTGGAGAACATTGCACTTTTTCTGAACGCACAGGGCTGCGATGTGGCGATTGAAAAAGACACTGCCAGCAACACCGGGTTGACGCAATACCCGATTCTGGATGTCCAGGGCATTGGCGCACACTGTGACCTGGCGCTGGTTGTGGGCGGAGATGGAACCATGCTGGGAATTGGTCGCTTGCTGGCCAAGTTTGGCGTGCCACTGATCGGCATTAACCAGGGGCGACTGGGTTTTATCACCGACATTGCGTTTGACGACTATCAGGCCGTTTTGGCGCCCATGCTGCGCGGTGATTTTGAGGAAGACCGTCGCTGGATGATGCAGGCGCAAGTCATGCGCGATGGACATTGCGTTTTTAGTGCCGCCGCCATGAACGACGTGGTGGTCAACCGTGGTGCAACCTCGGGCATGGTTGAACTGCGGGTAGAAGTCGACGGGCGTTTTGTGGCCAACCAGCGGGCTGATGGCTTGATCATTGCGTCTCCCACAGGTTCTACGGCTTACGCGCTATCGGCTGGTGGGCCACTGTTGCATCCGTCAATAGCCGGATGGATTCTGGTGCCGATAGCGCCGCACACACTGTCAAACCGCCCCATCGTCTTGTCAGACAGCGGTGAGATAGTGATTGAAATAGTAGCGGGACGAGACGCCAGTGCCAACTTTGACATGCAGTCACTCGCCAGTTTGATGCTGGGTGACCGCATCATCGTCAAACGGTCTGACTACCAGATGTGCTTTTTGCACCCCAAGGGCTGGAGCTACTTTGACACGCTGCGCAAAAAGCTGCACTGGAATGAAGGCGCGGTATGAGTTTGAAGAGTATTTCTTTGCGCGACTTTGTGATCGTCCATGCGCTCGATCTTGATTTGGCGGGCGGCTTTACCGTGCTGACGGGTGAAACCGGCGCGGGCAAGTCCATACTGATTGACGCACTGCAATTGGCACTGGGTGCACGCGCTGACGCAGGCGTGGTCCGTGAGGGCGCGCAGCGCTGCGAGATCAGCGCCGAGTTTGACATCACGCCAGCACTTACTAGCTGGCTAGATGATGCGGGTCTTCAATACCAAGACACTTTGCTGCTGCGGCGCACGATTGACGCGCAAGGCAAAAGCCGTGCGTGGATCAACGGCAGCGCCGCTACGGCATCACAGCTCAAAGACATTGCCGACAAGCTGATTGACATTCATGGTCAGCACGCCTGGCAAAGCCTGACCCGGCCGGATGCCGTGCGCGGCTTGCTGGACTCCTACGGAGGTGTCAAAACTGAACGCCTGGGCGTCCTTTGGCACGACTGGCGGCAAGCGCAAAAAGCCCTGCTTGACGCCCGCAGCGCGCAAGACAGCCTACAGCGCGAACGCGAGCGCCTGGCCTGGCAAATTGGTGAGCTGGACAAACTTGCGCCCCAACCAGACGAATGGAACGAACTCAATGCCCAGCACAGTCGCCTGTCCAACGCACAGACCTTGCGCGATGCTGTCCAGGCCGCGCTGGAAGCGCTGGCCGAAGCCGAGCACAACGCCAGCAGCCTGCTAAGCCGAGCCATCAACGCGTTGCAAGGCCAGGCGCATATTGAGCCGCAGTTCAATGCCTTGAGAGAAGTGCTTGGCAGTGCGCTGGCGCAAACTGAAGACGCCGTGCACTCATTGAACAGCTACGCCAGGCACGCCGAGTTGGAGCCGCAGCGTCTGAATGAACTTGATGAGCGTTTGGGCCTGTGGGTGAGCCTGGCACGGCGCTACAAACGCCAGCCTTCGGATTTGCCCGAACTGCTGACGAGCTGGCGCAATGAGCTGCAAAAGATTAATGAAGCGGCCGACCTGGTGGGACTTGAGAAACTTGAAATACAGGCAAACACTGCTTATCTAGAAGAAGCCAAAGCCATCACAAAACTCAGGGCAAAAGCTGCGCCGGCTTTGGCAAAAGCCATCACGCAAGCCATGCAGGGCCTGGGCATGCAGGGTGGCCAATTTGATGTGGCACTCAACAAACTTGAGCAGCCCGCCATGTACGGGCTAGAGCAGGCAGAATTTTTGGTGGCTGGCCACAGCGGCAGCACGCCGCGTCCTGTCGGGAAGGTTGCTTCCGGCGGTGAGTTGTCGCGTATTGCGCTGGCCATCGCCGTCACAACAAGCCAGTTGGGCGAAGCGCAAACGCTGATCTTTGACGAGGTTGATTCAGGTGTGGGCGGCGCGGTGGCAGAAACAGTTGGACGACTGATGAAGCAGCTCGGCAAGGACCGGCAGGTCATGGCGGTGACCCACTTGCCGCAAGTGGCCGCCTGTTCAGACCAGCATCTGGTGGTGGCCAAGCTGACTGAAAAAGGCGAAACGTTCAGCAGTGTTGAACCTGTGACAGGCGAGGCGCGCGTGCTTGAGATTGGCCGCATGCTGGGCGGTGAAAAATTGTCCAACACCACACTGGCTCATGCCAAAGAAATGCTGGGACAATGAAATCGTCGCTTGAAATGGTGTTGATCACCGGCATGTCAGGCTCGGGCAAGTCAGTCGCCCTGCATGCGCTGGAAGACGCTGGATACTACTGCGTTGACAATTTACCACCTGAGCTTTTGAGCTCATTTGTCGCGCTGGAGCGTCAGCACGGTGCCAGCAAAGTTGCCATTGCGATGGACGTCCGCAGCGCAACATCACTGCCCCTGGTGCCCAAACAGCTCGAGCAATTGCGCGCACGGGGCGTGGCCATGCAGTCACTGTTCCTGGATGCCAGCACTGAAACGCTGGTCAGGCGATTTTCTGAAACCCGCCGGTTGCACCCGCTGTCGCGCATGGATGCCTCAGACCAGCACCGGGCGCTGGTCGATGCGATTGAGCTTGAGCGCGAACTGCTGGGTGACATGCGCGAGCAATCGCATGTGCTGGACACCAGCATGATTCGTTCGTCGCAATTGCAGGGCTATGTCAAGTCGCTGATATCAGCCCCCTCGACCCAATTGACGCTGGTGTTCCAGTCATTCGCCTTCAAGCGTGGCGTGCCGCTGGATGCAGACTACGTGTTTGATGTGCGCATGCTGCCTAACCCCCACTATGAATCAGGTCTGCGCGCATTGACCGGTAAAGATGAGGCCGTAGCCAGCTACCTGAGGTCCCATTCAGAAGTTGATGACATGTTCAAAGACATTGAAAAATTCATCAGCCATTGGCTCAAAGCACTGGTGCGTGACCACCGCAGTTATGTGACCGTGGCGGTGGGTTGCACAGGGGGACAGCACCGATCGGTTTATCTGGTTGAGATGCTGGCTAAAAGCTTTGGGCAAAACTGGCAAACGCTCAAACGTCACCGCGAGCTGGATGCGCTGAGTTAGGGTGCGATTCAAGCAGCTTGCGAATCGGTGCTGGCAAGCCCATAGTTGGCCACTCACCCGGCAATACCCAGCGTCCTGATGCGTTGCCAAGCTTTGTAGACATTTTTTGACTGGCTGAAAATGCTGCTGCCACAGGACTCAAATGCATGTCTTTGTGCGTCAAAACATGCTTGAACGAAAGTAAATATTGAAGACCTGGATGAGACCGAACAGGCAAAACCGCCAGCAGCGCGGCCTCCGTTTCAAAAACTGGCAAACAATGCAAACCACCCCAAATCCCGGATTCAGGTCTGCGCTCAAGCCAAACCGAGCCGTCCAGTTTTTGCGCAAGCAGCAAGCTCAAATGCTCAACACTGCGCTTTAATTTTTTGGTTTTAACAGGATACTTTTCAGGCTGGCCTTGTGCGTAGGCTTGGCAAATACCTTGAACAGGACAAATCAGACATTGCGGTCTTTGCGTTGTGCAAATCGTGGCACCCAAATCCATCACGCCCTGCGTGTAACGCGGCATGGTTTGAGTCAGATTCTTTTCTGGCAACAAGCTGTTGGCAATGACCCATAACTTCTTTTCGTTTTTGCCTGAGGACAAATCTTCAGAAAACCCGAGAACCCGCGTGAGCACGCGTTTGACATTGCCATCCAGAATCGCCACGCGCTCTGAAAAACAAAATGAGGCTATGGCAGCGGCAGTCGATGGTCCAATGCCGGGCAAAGTTTGCAAAAGCGCGGCAGACCCTGGGAATTGACCGCCATGCAGCGCCACCACATCTTGCGCACAGCGATGCAAATTGCGGGCTCGGCTGTAATAGCCCAATCCACTCCACAGCGCCAGTACGTCGTCTGGCTGAGCTGACGCCAGTTCGGCAACATTGGAAAAGCGGTTTAAAAATCGTGCATAGTAGTCAAGCACAGTGACGACCTGCGTCTGTTGGAGCATGATTTCAGACAACCATACGCGGTAGGGGTCGCGGGTGTTTTGCCACGGCAGGCTGTTGCGGCCATGCGTTTTTTGCCAGGCAACAATGTCCTGTGCGAAGCGGCTGTCCAGAGCTGGTGTCACAAATTACGAATCACAAAGGCGTCAAGCCGTGGCGTCTTCCAGTGCACTCAGCTCAGTGTTGGGGACATCTGCCTGACCACTGTTGGTGACTGGCGTTCCAGCCAGGTGGGATGTCAACTCGGTGAGTTTGTTGTCTAGCGCATTCAATGCCAGCTCTTGCACATTAATTTCGCCAATTCGTTCATCCAGACCAGAGGCGGCGTTTTGAATGCGTTCAATGGCTTCAATACGGCGGCCAAAATTGCGGCGACGCTCGCGCAGCTGTGCATCGAGCTGGGCGGCTGCTGATTTGTTCCACAACTCAACTTCACCCAGCGCAGACTCATACACAACCCGTAGACGGGTGGACAAGGCACGCACCAGGCGTTCTGAAAAATCAGGCTGCGACAGCTTGATGACATTGGTCACGCCCAAATACTGCAGATGACTGCTCTCAATCTGATCGAGGTCATTTTCATAGCCAGTCAAGTCAGGCGCTTTGGGGGCTTGTAGCGAGAATCCGAATTCTGCATTCAACTGCTTGAATGAAGCCATCAGCATGGTGTGTATTTCGCCGCTGGTCTTTGCAGCATTACGCAGCGCATCACGCAGGCGCGAAAAAGTTTGGCCATAGGCTTTTTTCACGCCAAATTTAATGCCGGGCTGCTTGAGGGCGCTGGTCAACTCTGTCAATTCAGTTTTCAGGGTCGGCGTGCCCAGCAAGTTAAACACCTCGCGCAACAGTTTCAAATGCACTGAGCGCACCGCGTGAATTTTGGCGCCACTGCCATCAAACTCGGTTTGCTCCTGCTCAATGCGGGTGCGCATGTTTCTGATCACAGAAACGTTTTTGCCCTTCAAGCCGCGCAGCTCATCCATCTGCTCGGCCAGGTCGCGGCGGCGCACATGAATGGATCTTCCCGCCTCAACTCGAAGTTCGGCGATGCCGCTGGCCACCGCTGTCCGCAAAATTCTCTGGCGTTTGCCCATGATGCCTTCAGCCAGAGCCAACTCAAGATTTGGCAGGCAACTGGCTTCAAGCAAGGCATCGTCGCGGGTGACTTTGGCCACCAAGCCTTTTTGCGCGGACACCGGAATCACCTGTTCGACTGGCAGACCCAATATGTCGGCGGAGCTGGTGCGCTGGCGCTCAATCTGCGCCTTTACTTGCTCGGGTGAGCTCAACGCGTCCCACAGTGTGTCAATTTTGTTCAGCACCACCAAACGCGAAATATTTTCATCCTCGTCACTGATAAGGTGCTCTCGCCAGATTGACAAGTCTGATTTGGTCACGCCCGTATCGGCCGCCAAAATAAACACCACCGCATGCGCCTGCGGTATCAGGCTGACGGTCAACTCGGGCTCGGCACCAATGGCGTTCAAACCTGGTGTGTCCAGAATCACCAGACCCTGTTTGAGCAAAGGGTGCGCGATGTTGATCAGTGCATGCCGCCATTTGGGCACTTCAATCAAACCATCGGCACCCACCAGCGGGTTGTCGTCTATGTTTTCGTCATGCCAAAAGCCCAGAGCTCTGGCCTCGTCTTTGGTCACATGCCGCACCTCGGCCACTTTTTCCAGTGCCTGGGCCAGTTGCTTGGGGTCATTGACATCCAGGTCAACCCGCGTCCACTTGTCCGGAACCGCCCGCCATTCCATCAAAGCCTGGGTCTGCAGGCGCGTTTCAATCGGCAGCAAGCGCAGGCATGGCGGCACATCGGCGTCGTAACCCAGCTCTGTCGGGCACATGGTGGTTCGGCCTGCACTGGCGGGCATGATGCGCCTGCCGTAACCGGCAAAAAAGATGGCATTGATCAGCTCCGACTTGCCGCGTGAAAATTCGGCCACAAAGGCCACCATGACCTTGTCAGACCGAACCTGCGCCTCCAGCCTGCGCAAGCGCTCTTCGACGGCTGCGTCCAGCAGGTCATGGCTGCGCATCCACTCGGCCAGCAGTTTGAGGCGCAGAGCAAATTCGCGCCGCCATGCGCCGTGCTGGTCAAATTGTTCGTTAAAGGACATGTTTTCAGGGTCAGATTGAGTGGTTCAATATAGCATTGCCATGCGCAAAGAGCCATCCAGACTTGCAACCGGCCTCACGGTTTTTGGCATTTAGCGCAGTAAAAGGTTGAGCGCTGCCCCTGACGCAGGGTTTTGATGGGGCTGGCACACACCCGGCAGGGCAAGCCGGTGCGGTCATACACCATGGCTTCAAGCTGGAAATAGCCACTTAGCCCGTCTGCATTTGAAAAGTCTTTCAAGGTACTGCCGCCTTTGGCAACGGCCTGCGCCAGCACCTGGCGGATCGCGCCGTGCAGCCGGGCGCTGCGTGGTTTGCTTAATTTGGCCGCAGAGGTGGTGGGCCGGATACCTGCTAAAAACAGCGCTTCAGATGCATAAATATTGCCGACGCCCACCACCAGCTCACCCGCCAGAAGAACCTGCTTGATGGCTGTTTTTTTTACTTTCAAAGCTGCATGAAAATCTTCTGCATCAAACGCATCTGTCAAAGGCTCAACCCCCAAGCGACCCAGCAGTTTGCGCGCCACAGGATCGTTTTCCCTTCGCGCAAAAACCACAGCGCCAAACCGCCTGGGGTCATGCAAGCGCAAGGCCCCCAGACTGGTCAACATCTCAAAATGGTCGTGTTTGCCAGGGGCCGGCAAACCTTGCCCAAAACTGATGCTGCCAGACATGCCCAAATGCACCAGCAACAGGCCATTTGACAGGTCCAGCAGCAAATATTTGCCGCGCCTGCGCACGCCCAGCACCTGCTGGCCCAAAAGTGAATCTGGAACGCAGCCTAACGGCCACCGCAGGGGCTTGCCCATTTGAACGGACAGAATTTGCGCCGAGGCAATTCGGCTGGCAAAGCTCAGGCGGGTGACTTCTACTTCTGGCAGTTCAGGCATGAGGGGATTTGAAGGTACAAGACGCTTGGGTTGGGCTTCAATTATCATGCCCTGATGAAGAAAAAAATCCTCTGGGCTTTCTGCAGCTTTTGGCTGGCAGCACCTGTCTTGTGGGCGCAAACGGGCGTTGTGCAAACCAGCCCGCCCGTCACCCTGACGACAGCGGCATCAACGCCCACCGTTTCCGCACTGAATGCAGAGCTCTTTTATCGGGTGCTCATCGGCGAAATCACAGCCCGCCAAGGAGATGCCAGTGCAGGCTTTGCCTTGATGCTGTACTCAGCCCGAAAAACAAACGACGCCCAGCTGTACCAGCGCGCGGTTGAAATTGCCCTTCAATCACGATCGGGGGATGCAGCGCTGCAAGCGGCGACGGCCTGGACGCAAGCGCAACCCAACTCGCAGGATGCCAATCGTTATGTGCTGCAAATACTCATCGCCCTGAACCGCATTCAGGACACGCTGGATCCCTTGAAAAAAGGCATCGAGCTGACACCTGCGGCAGAGCGTTCGCGTGCAATATCTGCCATTCCTCGTGCGTATGCCCGCATCAGCGACAAAAAAATAGCTGCCAGCATTGTTGAAAACGCTCTGGGTACTTACGTCATCAACCCCACAACCGCCGCAGTGGCCTGGACAACAGTGGGTCGGATGCGCTTGGCCGCTGGCGATACCCCCGGTGCGCTGGAGGCAGTGCAAAAAGGCCAAACCGCCGATGCGAAGGCGCAAGGCCCAGCCTTGGTCGCGCTCGAAATCATGAACCCCAAACAGCCGCTGGCAGAAGAGGCGGTCAAGAAATACCTGTCGGCCAACCCTACGGCGATTCCCGAAATCCGCATGGGTTACGCGCGCGGCCTGCTGGACGCGCAGCGTTACGCAGAGGCAGCAACGCAGTTGCAAACGGTCATCAAGGACAAGCCCGACTTTGCGCCGGCCTGGCTGGTTTTGGGCTCTTTGCAGCTGCAGGACAACCAGTTGGCGCTGGCGCAAAACTCCCTCGAACGCTACGTTGCCTTGGTATTGGCGGCGAATCAGCAAAATGAAGACGATGAGCCCAACCGGGGGCTGGCGCAGGCCTATTTGTCGTTGGCCCAAATCGCCGAAAAGCGCAAGGACTTCGCCGGAGCAGAAGGCTGGCTCAACAAAATTGAAAACTCAGCCGACATGATGCAGGCGCAAACCCGCCGCGCATCCATTCTGGCTAGCCGCGGACAACTGGCAGAAGGCCGGCAGCTGATTCGCAGCCTGCCCGAACGCAACCCCGGTGACGCACGGCTGAAAGTTTTGGCTGAAATTGGTTTGCTGCGCGATTTGAAGCAATACCAGCTGGCCTACGACCTGCTGGCGCAAACCTCTGCCGCATCACCTCAAGACACAGACCTGCTCTATGACCAGGCCATGATGGCCGAAAAACTGGGGCAGTTGCCTGAAATGGAGCGCCTGCTTCGCCGGGTCATGGCCATCAAGCCGGATGCCTACAACGCTTACAACGCCTTGGGTTATTCGTTGGCAGACCGCAACGTGCGCTTGCCAGAGGCCAAAATGCTGATACAAAAAGCCCTGGAGTTTGTACCGAACGATCCGTATATCCGCGACAGCCTGGCATGGGTTGAATTTCGCATGGGCAACAACGCTGAAGCGGCCAAAATTTTTGCGGATGCTTTCAAGACCAAGCCCGATGCCGAGATAGCCGCCCATTACGGTGAGGTGCTGTGGACCATGGGGCAGCGCGACAAGGCCATCGCCATATGGCGTGAAGGCCAGTTACTCAACCCTGAAAACGAGACGCTGGTTGAAACCCTCAAGCGCCTGAAGGTCAAGCTCTGAGCATGACGGCACGCGCTCTGTTGTGCAGCTTGCTGACTGCTATTTTTTTAGTAGCTGGTTGCGCACATAAACAGGGCGCTAAAAGCATAAATGATACTCAAAACGAGGCTAAAAATGCCGTTTTGCCTGCTTTTTGGTCTGGCCGAATCAGCTTGCAGATACAGAGCGATCCTGTTCAGGCTTTTTTCGCCGGTTTTGAGCTCAAGGGTCAAGCTGACAACGGCGAACTGACGCTGATCAGCCCATTGGGCAGCATTTTGGGCGTGATGCGCTGGACACCGCTGGATGCCACGCTCGAGCAAGGCGGCAACATCAGGCGCTTTTTGTCTGCCGACGAGCTTCTGGCGCAAACCACCGGTGCAGCAGTACCTGTTGCCGCGCTGTTTGACTGGCTGGGTGGCAAAAACACAACCACGCCGGGATGGGCAGCCGACTTGTCGCAGCAGGGCAAAGGCCGCATCACCGCCCAAAGAACGGACCCCGTGCCCTCTGCCAGTTTACGCATCGTGCTGGACAAGCCGTGATGAAAGCCATTTACGATGTCCCGGCGCCTGCCAAGCTGAATCTGTTTTTGCACATCACAGGTCGCAAGCCTGACGGCTACCACCTGATTCAGTCAGTTTTCATGCTGATTGACTGGTGCGACTCCCTGCACTTTGAGCTTCGCACGGACGGCCAGATCACGCGCTCCGATATCCATTCAGGAAATTCCGACATTTTGCCCGCCGAGGATTTGACGGTGCGCGCCGCCAAAGCCCTGCAACAAGCCTGCGGTACAACGCTGGGCGCGCATATCAGCCTTGAAAAGAGGATCCCATCGCAAGCGGGTATGGGTGGCGGCTCGTCTGATGCGGCCAGCTGTTTGCTGGCCTTGCAACGCCTGTGGGGCATCCGATTGCCGCGTCATGAGTTGCTGGCCATTGCCCTGAAACTGGGCGCAGACGTGCCGTTTTTCCTGCTCGGCGGCAACGCCTGGGTCGAGGGCGTGGGCGAAAAAATGACACCCATCACGCTCCCCGACGCTGACTTTTTGGTTGTCAAGCCGCCCCACGGCGTGTCAACGCCTGACATTTTCAAGTCGCCAATGCTTAAACGCGACACCGAAACTGCTACAATCTTATGCTTTGCTGCAAACGACAAACTTGAAGATAGATTAAAGATATTTGGGTTTGGTCATAACGACTTGCAGCCAGTTGCCCAAGAGCTTTGCCCGCAGATTGCCCAGTCACTCGACTGGTTGACCAGCAAGCGACTCAAAGGCCGGATGACTGGCTCAGGAAGTGCAGTGTTTGCACACTTATTGCAACAGGTTGACAGTTCTGACCATCCCGATGGTTTTATTGTCCGTCAATGCAGCAATTTGCAAGCCCATCCACTTGTTGGTTGGTAGCAAAGACAGTTAATGGGTTGGTTGCTTGAAGGTCAAACATCTAGCAACTGTCCCGTGTAGGGGTGTCGCCAAGTTGGTTAAGGCACCGGATTTTGATTCCGGCATTCGCAGGTTCGACTCCTTCCACCCCTGCCAAAATTCAATCACGGGCTCATGCGCTGCATGAGCCCGTGACCAATTTGAAAAGCGTTTTGTCTGCCACTCTTTTAGCCACGCCACACTAGAAAACTGCTGGGCCCCACATGCAAACGCCTCACCCTACAAACCATGCTGATTTCCTGCTCTTCACGGGCAATGCCAACCCGAGCATGGCGCTGGAGATTGCACAACACCTGGGGATCAGTCTTGGCGCGGCCCACGTCGGCCGATTTTCAGACGGTGAAGTAACCGTTGAAATCCAGCAAAACGTGCGCGCACGCGACGTGTTTGTGGTGCAGTCCACCAGCGCCCCGACCAATGAAAACCTGATGGAATTGCTCATCATGGTGGATGCCCTCAAGCGCGCATCAGCCGAACGCATTTCCGCCGTCATCCCCTATTTTGGTTACGCCCGGCAAGACCGCCGCCCGCGCTCCGCCCGTGTGCCGATCACCGCCAAAATGGTCGCCAACATGCTGCAAGCCGTGGGGGTGTCCCGCGTTTTGACGATGGACTTGCATGCGGACCAGATTCAGGGCTTTTTTGACATTCCGGTTGACAACATTTATGCCTCGCCCGTGCTGCTGGGCGACCTGCGTCAGAAAAACTACCAGGACCTGATGGTTGTGTCACCCGACGTGGGTGGCGTGGTTCGCGCACGCGCTCTGGCCAAGCAATTGGGCTGCGACATGGCCATCATTGACAAGCGCCGCCCAAAAGCCAATGTGTCTGAAGTCATGCACGTGATCGGCGACATTGAAGGCCGTAACTGCGTCATCATGGACGACATGATTGACACTGCCGGCACGCTCGTCAAAGCCGCTGAGGTTCTGAAAGAACGCGGTGCAAAAAAGGTTTATGCCTACTGCACGCACCCCATATTTTCAGGCCCGGCAATTGACCGCATCGCCCAGGGTGATGCGCTTGATGAAGTCGTGATCACCAACACCATCCCTTTGACCGATAACGCCAAGGCATGCAAAAAAATCCGCCAGCTCTCTGTGGGCCCATTGATCGCTGAAACCATTCAGCGCATCGCCAAGGGAGAGTCGGTGATGAGTTTGTTTTCTGATCAGGACCAAGGTGAACTGATCTGAGACAAAAAGCGGCAACGCCTGAATAGGTGTTGCCTTTTTAAACGGGGCATGACTGGTCGCGGTCTGCCCTTTCCAAGGAGTTAACTATGAAATTCGTCGCTTTTGAGCGCGCCAAGCAGGGTACGGGTGCGAGCCGCCGTCTCCGCATCACCGGTCGCACGCCCGGTATCGTTTACGGTGGTACGGGTGAGGCGTTGCTGATCGAACTTGATCACAACGCGTTGTTCCATGCCATCAAAAAAGAAGCCTTCCATGCGTCGATTCTCGACATGGAACTGGCCGGCAAAGAACACAAAGTATTGCTGCGGGATCTGCAAATGCACCCGTTCAAGCCACAAGTCTTGCACATCGACTTCCAGCGCGTCGACGCCACCACCAAGATGACGATGAAAGTGCCGTTGCACTACAGCGGTGAAGAAAATTCACCGGCCATCAAGGCTGAAAACTGCCTGGCCAACCACGTGTTGACCGAGTTGACGATTTCTTGCTTCCCGGCTGACATTCCTGAGTTCATCGCCGTTGACTTGAGCAACCTGAAAAAAGGCTCATCCCTGCACGTCAAAGACATCACCCTGCCAAAAGGCGTGAAGTTTGTGGCCAAAGGTCAGGTCAACCCGGTGCTGGTTTCGGTTACGCCGATTGTTGAAGAAGTCGCTGCTGCTGCCCCTGTAGCTGACGCTTCTGGCG
>JANMIH010000271.1:0-2395 GCA_031375685.1 Polaromonas sp.
CAAGACGCCCTCTAAGTCGGCAGTTATCCACATTTATGAGCGGCCTCTGATCGACCTGGCTATGTGCCGCTGCTGGGACTTGGTCGCCACTTTCACCACCGTGACGATGTCGGCGGTTGGATCAATGCACCAGCTCAACAATGCCCCCACTTCAACTAATTGGTTGAGTGCAGCGGCCAGCAGCCGGCGAAACTCCTTCAAACTTGCCAGGCTGCCACACAGTCGGTGAACTGTTTTCACTAAATTGGGGTATGGCCTGGCATGGCTCGAGTAGTAGCTGTGAAGCCACTTTGCCAGGTTGTTTTGAGCCAACGCTTGTCGTTGGCTCAGGTCTAAATACGTGTATCCGGAGCCATATAAGAGCGCCATGTCTTGGTTGAACCGCACAACATATCCGCCACTTTCTTCGTCGCGCAAGAACGACGAGACCAGTGATCCCACAAATACCTTCTTTTCTTTCAACCATCTTATTTGCACGATGCTGCCAACCAACCTTGCCAAGCCGTTGTGCAAGTCTTCATGTGCGCGGCCGCTTTCACCTCTACCCAGTCCCACCAAAACCGTTCGCGCGGCGAATGTAATTTTTTCTCCCAATGGCTGCAGCCGTTGTAAGTGTAAAAGCGCTTCCCACAAGTCAAGGTCAACCTGATTTAGTCTGTCGTTTTTGCACTGAATTTCTATTCCCTCTACTGACTCAATCTTTGTCAGGACTGGAAAAAACGTACGCTCTCGCCCAACGCCAAACAACGCCCCCCGTATTATTGCGTTTGGAACTGCTCTCACTTCCGCTGGCCAGAGTGGCAGCGTGAGCTGCTTAGCAACGCCTATATTGCCGCCGCCACCTTTCGCCCTGGCTGCGGCCATGTTGGCCTCGAAGCTGCGCGCTTGCGACATGCTTTGCTTAAATTGTGGCGCGCTTTGTATTCGTTTTTTAAATCTGCTTCCCAAGCTTGCTGGCCAGCGTAGGTCGTCCACGGCTGCGCTGCGGTAGCTGAGCGGGTATCACCTCAACACCTTGTTGAAGCCAGGCGCGAACTGTAGCTAGGCTCCATTTGTTCATTCGACCAATGACGCGGGGTTCTGGTAGTCCTATTGATTGGCGCTGGCTTGGCTTCATGATGGAGGTCGCCGCTACCCCACTCAAGGCCGCTATTTCAAATGCGCCCACCAATGCCGAGTCTGGCAGGCGTGCAACCTTTTCTGCAAGCTCAAAATCTCTCGATTTGAAATAATGGTCTTTCTCAAGATTTGTGTTGACGCTTGCTGATTCGTTGTGCATCATCTATTTACCTTTCTGATCTAAGTAAATCGATGTTCCCGAATCTTCATGCTTCTGTCTCCTCAGTAACTTACTTCGACGGTGACCCGCCAGAAGTGGTCAAAGTTAGAAAAATGCTGGACTACACAGCAGAAATCGAATCAAGCCCTGGTTTCAGCGAATGGTCAGTGGCGTGCCAAGACTCCATAAAAGCAGCTATGGCGCAAAAAAGGTTGGATAAATCAGTTGCAAACGAAAAAGTGCGTGCATTACTGAATGCCGCAAGGATTGGCGGAATGTCTCAGCGTGATTTTGAGTTGGCAGCAGCTGAGTTGCGCCCCAGCAGCGGGCGTGGTGTTGGCTTCAATGGCAGGCTTTGGCATCATTACCTGACTACTGATGCTCGCATGAGCATGTCAACGTTCAACGAATACTGCGGCTACTTTTTGGATAAGGGCTGGATTTCCGAGTTGCAGCATCGCGACGCGCAACTTTGTCTCGAATCCTCCCAGGTCATGTTGACTAGCGCGAAGAGCGATTCGAAAGAAATTAAAGAACTGGTCAGAAACCATCCAGGCATGATGTCGACAAAACAGCTTTTGTTTATGCTCGCTGGACCTCAGAATCGCCCTTGATTTATGGCACAAATTTGTCACACTAGTTGTGTCAAAAGATGATTTTTGATGCTTCAAGATGATGACCTAAGTCATTGATAATGTTATGCTTTGTGTTGAAGAGTGTTGATGTAAAAGGGCTATTTATCGCGTTCACACTGCAGGGGTCGCAAGTTCGAAACTTGCATCTCCCACCAGACAAATAAAAAAGCCAAGTCAACTGACTTGGCTTTTTGCATTTCAGGCTGAGTTTTTTACAAAACTTTACTCGCAAAATCCGCCAACCTCGAACGCTCACCCCGCGCCAAGGTAATGTGCCCACCATGCGGCCAGCCTTTGAAGCGGTCTACGGCATAGGTCATGCCGGATGAGCCTTCGGTCAGATAGGGCGTGTCAATTTGTGCCAAATTGCCCATGCAGATGATCTTGGTGCCAGGCCCCGCGCGAGTGATCAGCGTTTTCATCTGCTTGGGCGTCAGGTTTTGCGCCTCGTCAATGATGACGTACTTGTTCAAGAACGTCC
>JANMIH010000284.1:0-5598 GCA_031375685.1 Polaromonas sp.
CAACCTTCGGGGCTGATCACGGAGTAGATGGAATACTGCAGCAGCAAAACCTGGTCACCCACCGAAATCGCCAGCGCGCCGCCGGAGCCGCCTTCGCCAATGATGGTGGTGATGATATGGACGTCGAGCTGCGCCATGTCAAAAATATTACGACAAATCGCTTCTGACTGGCCGCGTTCTTCGGCGTCAATGCCGGGGTACGCGCCGGGTGTGTCCACAAAGGTAAAAACGGGCAGGCCAAACTTTTCGGCGGTTTTCATCAGCCGCAGTGCCTTGCGGTAACCCTCGGGTTTGCTCATGCCAAAGTTGCGCAGGCCACGTTCTTTGGTGTCACGACCTTTTTGGTGACCCAGCACCATGCAGGCCGTACCGTTGAAGCGCGCCAGGCCGCCAACGATGGACAGGTCGTCTGAAAAATGCCGGTCGCCGTGGAGTTCTACAAAGTCTGTGAAGATTTCGCGGATGTAGTCCAGCGTGTAGGGACGCTCGGCGTGGCGGGCGATCTTGGTGATTTGCCAGGGCGTTAAATCACTGTAAATATCTTTGGTGAGCTGCTGGCTTTTTTTGGCGAGCTGGTCAATTTCTTCTGAAATATCAACCGCTGACTCGGTTTGCACGTAGCGCAACTCTTCGATTTTTCCCTCTAGGTCAGCAATCGGTTGCTCAAAATCAAGGAAGGTTTTTTTAGCCATTTAGCATGTCCTTATCAGTCCTTCAAAACCGGAATTGTGTCCAACGAGCGCCAAATATACCAAGTTGCCACACTGCAGTACGGCGCCCAGGCGGCGGCTACCTCGCGCGCGTCGCTGCGGCTGACGGATTCGCCTGAAAAATAATTTTTGGCGATACCGTTGATCAGCCCCACATCATCGAGTGGCAACACGTTAGGCCGACTCAGGTAGAACATCAAAAACATCTCGGCCGTCCATCGGCCAATGCCGCGAATGGCCACCAGCTCGGCAATGTTGGCTTCGTCGTCCATGGCCTGCCAGTCCTTGACATGCACATTGCCTGCATAAAAATGAATCGACAGATCAACCAGGTATTCAATCTTGCGGGCGCTCAGACCTGCGGCTCGCATGTCGTCAACTTTGAGCTTCAAGACATTTGTTGGCGAAATGCTAGCCCCCACGCTTTTCGCGTCGCGTAATGCGCTGCCCCCCGTGGGGGCTCTTCGGCCTAGGGGCGGCCCGTCGGCCTTCGCGTTCTTGGCCAGCGCTTCAAACCGGTGCCACACGGTTTGGGCGGCCTTGACCGATATTTGTTGACCCACAATGCTGCGTGCCAGTGTGCTGAAGGCGTCACCCCGGGTTTGCAGGGTGGTGTTGGGGAACTGCGGAATCAGCCGCTTCATCACCCGATCCTTTTTAACCAGGTGTTTGCAGGCGTCAGCCCAATAGTCGGGCACTTGAACAACCTCAGGAAGACTTGCAATTGCTACTTTTTTCATAGCTTATTGCGCCCGTATTTGTTGGCTAAAAGACCTAAAACATACCTAGAAATCATGTTTTGGCAACCCAAATCGTGCCATTTGGCGAATCTTTGAGTTCAATGCCTTGCGCCAGCATGTCGCGCCTGATGCGGTCAGCCTCGGCAAAGTTCTTGGCCAGTTTGGCCGCAGCCCGCTGCTCGATGAACTGCTCAATACTGGCTTCATCCATTGCCGAACCAGCTTTGAGATACATGGCCGGGTCGCCTTGCAGCAGCCCCAGGCAAGCCCCCAACCCTTTGAGCAAACCGGCCAGCTCGGCTGATCTGGTTTTATTGACTTCACTGGCCAGATCAAACAGCACAGCCACCGCTTCAGGCGTGCCAAAGTCGTCGTCCATCGCGGCCTTGAAGCGGACTGCAAACGGGCTCGACCAGTCAAGCGCCATGGCGATGGGCTGAACAGCATCAAGCGCGGTGTACAAACGCTTCAGGGCACCGCGTGCATCGTCCAGATGCACATCGCTGTAGTTCAAGGCGCCGCGGTAATGTGCACGCACCAAAAAGAACCGCACCGTTTCGGCGTCGTACTGAGCCAGTACGTCGCGGATCGTAAAAAAATTACCCAAACTTTTGGACATTTTTTCGTTGTCAATGTTGACAAAACCGTTATGCATCCAGAACCTGGCCATCGGCTTGCCAAAAGCAGCTTCGCTTTGGGCGATTTCGTTTTCGTGGTGCGGAAACTGCAAGTCTGCGCCGCCGCCATGAATGTCAAATGTCTCACCCAACGTGGCGCAGCTCATGGCCGAGCATTCGATGTGCCAGCCGGGTCGCCCCTGGCCATAGCTGCTCGCCCACTTGGCGTCCTCAGGCTCAGTCGGTTTGGCAGATTTCCACAGCACAAAGTCCAGCGGGTCATGTTTGCCGTCGTCAACAGCCACCCGCTCACCAGAACGCAGCTCGTCCAGCGACTTGCCTGACAGTTTGCCGTAGCCTGCAAATTTGCGAACCGCGTAGTTCATGTCGCCGTTGCTGGCCTGGTAAGCCATGCCTTTGGCTTGTAGCGTTGCAATGATGCCCAACATTTGCGGCACATAGTCCGTAGCGCGTGGCTCCAGCGTGGGCG
Organism: Polaromonas sp.; assembly: GCA_031375685.1. GTDB lineage: Bacteria > Pseudomonadota > Gammaproteobacteria > Burkholderiales > Burkholderiaceae_C > Polaromonas. Next base: position 2,558 of record JANMIH010000284.1, read on the forward strand.
GCTCTATGCCCAGTTTGCCAATGTCTTCGTGCATGGCCTGAACCATCTCGGTGGTCAGCGCGCGAATCGTCATGCCGCGCTCTACCGCGCGTTTGATGATCTTGTCATCAATATCGGTGATGTTGCGAACGTAGGTCACTTCAAGACCCGATGCTTTCAGCCAGCGCTGAACAATGTCAAACGCCATCATCATGCGGGCGTGGCCAATGTGGCAAAGGTCGTAAATCGTCATGCCGCAGACGTACATTCGCACATGGCCAGGGTTTAAAGGCGTAAATTCTTCCACGCGGCGGCTCAGCGTGTTGTAAATGCGAAGGCTCATGGATTGGCTGGTTGCAGGGCTGGATATGGGGCTGGCTAAAGAAGATTGAACCTTACCCCTCGGCTACAATCTAACAGTATAGCCAGCCCGCTTGCGGGCTCAAAATTGGTTCAAAAGCATTAAAAATTCGAGAGGTTTTATGGTCACGCCAGCATCCGCTTCAAACAACATGTTTGCCTTTGCCTCAAACATCACATCATCCTCGCTGCGAACACTGCTCATCTGCGCAGCGCTGATGGCTGGTACAGCTCATGCCGACGATTACGCCGACGTAAATATTCTGGTGCGTGCTGGCAAGCTGGCCGAAGCCTTGACCAAAGCCGACCAATATCTGGCCAGCAAACCGCGTGACCCGCAAATGCGGTTTATCAAAGGTGTGATTCAAACCGAAACTGGCAAGCCTGCAGATGCGATTGCCACTTTCACGCAAATCACGCAAGACTACCCCGAGCTGCCAGAGCCCTACAACAACCTCGCGGTTTTGTACGCCGGTCAAAGCCAGTTTGACAAGGCGCGTGCAGCGCTTGAAATGGCCATCAGAACCAACCCCAGCTACGCCACCGCCCATGAAAATCTGGGCGATGTGTATGCCAAGCTGGCCAGCCAGGCTTACAGCAAGGCGCTGCAACTCGATGGCGGCAACACGGGCGTGCAGCCCAAACTGGCGCTGATTCGCACATTGTTTGCGCCTGATGCCAAAGGCCAAAAGCCAGGTGCCAACCCACAGTTATCCGGCCCAGTCACGCCTGCCCCAGCCGCCAGAGCGCCAGCACCGGCAGCCTCAGCGGTCACAGCAGCGCCAGCCGCACCGGCTACCACACCTGCAGCGCCGGTTGCCATTTCCGGTGCTGAAAAAGAAATTGAAGCCGCCGTGCGCAGCTGGGCATCAGCGTGGGCCGCCAAAGACATGACAGGTTATTTGAGCAGCTACGGCAAGGAGTTTGACCCACCCGGCAACGTAGGCCGCAAGGCTTGGGAAGAAGATCGCCGAAGCCGCATCATGGGCAAATCCAGCATCAGCGTCAAGCTCAATGACCTGACGGTTTCAGTCAATGGGAGCAAAGCGACTGTCAAATTCAAACAGGCATACAGTGCCGACTCCTTAAATGTCTCCAGCCGCAAAACACTGGAGCTGGTCAAAACTGGCGAGCGCTGGGTCATCGTTCGGGAATCGACGGGTTGATGCTCAGGCTGGCAGTCGCGCAACCCGGGCACGGTTTTTTGGCTTGACGCGATGACGTGGGATTTGAAAAATGTAACCTTGGTGTCTGCGTGCGTGACGCTGCTAATGGCTTTGTCTACGTGGCCCGCACATGCCGACATCAAGAAAAGTAAAAAAACCGCTGACCCAAGCACCACAGAAAAGCGCAAGCCCAAACCCCGCAAAGCCAAAACGCAGCCTTCATCGGCAGCAGCAGCCCGAGAAAGCCGCGATGGCCAAGCAGAAGCCAGGCTCATCGACATCTACAAATTAATAGGCCAGGCCAAAACTCGTCAGGCGCTGCCTCTGGCCGAGCGTCTGGTGCGCGAGCACCCTAACTTTCAATTGGCGCAACTCGTCTATGGCGACTTGCTGACTGCTCAGCTAGGTCCTGTCAGAACCCTGGGCAATGTGCCAGACACTACGGCCAAAACAGCCGCGTTGCAGTTGGCTGAATTGCGCAAAGAATCACAACTACGGCTTCAGGCTTTGCGCGAAAGGCCGGCAGCCGGGCTGATCCCGTCGCAACTCATCAGTCTGTCGGCTCAGAACAAACACGCCATTGCCATCGATGCCTCACGCTCACGCCTGTATCTGTTTGAAAACAGCAGCACAGGTTTGAAGCTGCTGGCCGACTACTACATATCGGTCGGTAAATCAGGCATTGAAAAAACGATTGAAGGCGATTTGCGCACGCCTCTGGGGGTCTACTTTGTTACCAGTAATCTGGACCCCAAGTCGCTCAAGGATTTTTACGGCTCGGGCGCGTTGCCCATCAATTACCCGAATCAGCTGGACCTCAAACGTGGCAAAACCGGCAGCGGGATCTGGTTGCATGGCACCCCGCCGGACCAGTTTTCTCGGGCCCCACTGTCCACCGACGGCTGTGTGGTGCTGGCCAACCCTGACCTGGAGCGCATCATTCGCACGGTGCAGGTACGCACCACGCCAGTGGTGATTGCGCAAAGCCTCAAGTGGGTCGCACCACAAACCATGCAAGCTGACAACAAGCCGTTTGAAGACGCCCTGAAAGGCTGGCAAAGCGCCAAGTCGAGCGGCGACATGGCGCGCCTGATGAACTGGTACACGCCAGACTTCACCAGCAACGGCAAAACATTGGCCCAATGGACACCCGCCTTGCAGGCCGAGGTTAAAAAACTCGAAGGACGAGCGGTTGAAATCAAAGACCTGTCCTATCTGCGCTGGACAGATGCCAACGACACAATGGTGGTCACCTTTGGCGAACTGGCTCAGGGGGCCAAAACCGGTCAGACCAAGCGACAGTACTGGATACGTCAAGGCAGTCAGTGGAAAATATTTTTTGAAGGAACCATCGGATGAAAAAACCATTTTTCAAATCACGACGCAAAGCGTTAATCGCCGCTTTTTTGGCGACCGCATTGTCTACACCCACCGCCTTTGCGCAGGCTGCACCCAAAGTCAAGTTTTCTACAAGCGAGGGCGATTTTGTTGTTGAGGTCTACCACGACAAGGCACCCAAAACCGTCGCCAACTTTT
>JANMIH010000338.1:0-5330 GCA_031375685.1 Polaromonas sp.
CCCAGCGTCGTGACTTTGGCCAGTTGCAAATTGATGCCGTGCTTGGCCAGAATCCGGGCGATCAAATACAGCAAACCAGCGCGGTCACTGGCTGACACGCTGAGCAGCCACCTCTGGGCTTTTTCGTCGGGCCGCAGGTCAACACGCGGCGCAACAGGAAAGCTTTTAACCCGGCGCGAAATGCGGCCCATGCTGGGTGCGGGCAACTCGCCTGGTGTTTCGATGGTTTTGTCCAGCTCGGCCTCCACCATCGCAGCCAGCTCGCGAAAGTGGTCGCGGGAAGGGTCGTCTTCGTCGTTCAGGTCAGGGCTGATGACCTGAAAAGTGTCCAGCGCGTAGCCGTTTTTGGAGGTGTGGATTTTTGCATCCAGAATGCTGAAACCAGCCTGGTCAAAGTAACCGCAAATGCGGGCAAACAAATCCGGCGCATCCGGTGTGTAGACCAGCACCTGCATGCCCTCACCAGCCGATGAGCGGCGTGCCCGCACGATGGCTCTGGCTTTGCCTGCGTGGCGAGACAACTGGCGGGCATGCCAGGCAATGTCACTGGCGTCGTGGCGCATGAAGTAACTGATGTCCAGTGTTTCCCACAGTGCCTTGTGGCCTTCAAACGGCTCGGCGTGCAGCGCCAGCGTGGTCAGGGCTTCACGCTTGCGCGCTTCAACTTCGGCATCGGCATCGGGCGCACGGCCGCCGAGTACGCGCAGCGTGTAACGGTACAGGTCTTCCAGCAGCTTGCCTTTCCAGGCGTTCCACACCTTGGGGCTGGTGCCGCGTATGTCGGCGACAGTCAGCAAGTACAGCGCCGTCAGATAGCGTTCGTTGCCGACCCGCTTGGCAAAAGCGGTGATAACTTCCGGGTCGCTCAGGTCTTCTTTTTGGGCAATGCGGCTCATCGTCAAATGCTCGCCGACCAGAAACTCGGCCAGCTTGGCATCTTCAATGGCAATGCCGTGCTGCTTGCAAAACACCCGCACGTCGTTGCAGCCCAGCACCGAATGATCACCCCCACGGCCTTTGGCAATGTCATGAAAAAGGGCTGCAATGTACAAAATCCAGGGCTTGTCCCAGCCTGCGGCTAGCTGTGAGCACATCGGGTACTCATGCGAATGCTCGGCCATGAAAAAGCGCCGTACATTGCGAAGCACCATCAAAATGTGCTGGTCAACCGTGTAGACATGAAACAGGTCATGCTGCATTTGCCCGACAATTTTTCTGAACACCCACAGGTAGCGGCCCAGCACGGAGGTCTGGTTCATCAAACGCATGGCGTGGGTGATGCCTTCGCTCTGCTGCAAGATGGCGCGAAAGGTGCCGCGGTTGACAGGGTCGTTGCGAAATTTGGCGGTCATCACACCGCGTGCGTTATACAGGGCGCGCAGGGTGCGGGCTGACAAGCCCTTGATGCCTACCGTTGTTTCATACAACAAAAAAGTCTCAAGAATCGCGTGCGGCTGTCGCACATACAAATCGTCGCTCGCCACTTCAAGCATGCCGGCTTTCTCTAAAAAGCGTTCGTTGATGGGGCGCAGCAGGTAGGTGTTGGGGTTCAGGCGCTCTTCAATGTTCAGCAGCAAAATCTGGTTGAGCTGCGCCACGGCCTTGGCGGCCCAGTAGTAGCGCTTCATCAATGCTTCGCTGGACCGGCGCAGCAGGCGGCCGTTGGCGTCAATCTGGCTGGCATAACCAAAGCTGGTCGCCACCGCCGTTTGCATGTCAAACACCAGGCGGTCTTCACGTCTGCCAGACAGCAAATGAAGGCGAGCGCGAATCAGGCACAGCAACGCCTCGTTGGCCTTGATCTGCTTGACTTCAAAGGGCGTGGCCAAGCCGTTTTTGGCCAGATCGTCCCAGGACTTGCCCAGACCAGCCGCTCGTGCCACCCACAAAATAACCTGCAAATCACGCAGGCCGCCCGGGGACTCTTTGCAGTTGGGCTCCAACGCGTAAGGGGTGTTTTCAAACTTGTTATGGCGCTGGCGCAGCTCCAGTGTTTTGGCAATGAAAAAAGCTTTGGCATCCAGCGTACTGGCCAGATGTATTTTCAATCGGTCAAAGTTTTTTTTATTGCCCGTCACCAGACGCGCTTCAAGCAGTGATGTTTGCACCGTCACGTCTTTGGCGGCTTCGTTGGCGCATTCGGCCACGGTACGAACGCTGGAGCCAATCTCCAGCCCGCTGTCCCAGCAATTGCTGATGAAGGTTTCTATTTTTGCTTTCAAAAGCGGGTTGTCATCGACAGCGCTGTTGTCTGGCAGCAGCAGCAGCACATCCACGTCGGAATGCGGGAACAGCTCGCCCCGGCCGTAACCGCCTGCAGCCACCAGACACGCATCAGGGGCAAAGCCCGCCAGGTCCCACAGTTTTTGTAGCGTGCTGTCGGTGTGCCTGGCCAGTTTTTGCAGCGTGCCGCGTATGCCGCGTGTTGAAGCGCCACTGGTGGCCAGCGATTCAAACAGGGCGGCTTTGCCGGTACGGTACTGCGCGCGTGTTTCGGCCAGTTGCGGCATGTTGGGCTGAAAGGTCAGGCCGCGACTGCTTCTTGCGCGGAAACTTGCGGCACAAAGGCCGGAATTGCCGGGCTGCCCGCAGACAGCGTCAGCACCTCATAACCCGTCTCGGTGACCAGCACGGTGTGCTCCCACTGGGCTGACAGGGAATGGTCGCGCGTGACGATAGACCAGCCGTCCTTTTCAGGCCCGTCCTTGATGTCGCGTTTGCCGGCGTTGATCATCGGCTCAATGGTGAAAATCATGCCGGGTTTCAGTTCTTCGAGCGTGCCCGGCTTGCCGTAGTGCAGAACCTGCGGGTCTTCATGAAACTTTTGCCCAATGCCGTGGCCGCAAAACTCGCGCACGATTGAAAAGCCCTGCCGCTCGGCAAACTGCTGGATCGCAAAACCAATATCGCCCAGCCGCACGCCAGGCTTGACGCGCATGATGCCTTGCCACATCGCCTCGTAAGTGATGGTGCACAGGCGCTTGGCGGCAATCGAGCAGTCGCCGACCAAAAACATGCGGCTGGTGTCGCCATGCCAGCCGTCCTTGATCACCGTGACATCCACGTTCACAATGTCGCCCTTTTTGAGTGGTTTGTCGTTCGGAATACCGTGGCAAACCTGGTGGTTGACCGATGTACACAGTGACTTGGGATAGGCCGCATAGCCCTGCGGCTGGTAGCCCAGCGTCGCGGGTATGGTGTGCTGCACCTGGGTCATGTAGTCATGTGCCAGGCGGTCAATTTCATTGGTGGTCAGGCCGGGTTTGATGTGCGGTGTCAGGTAGTCCAGCACTTCAGAGGCCAGTTTGCCTGCCACTCGCATGCCTTCAATGCCTGCTGCGTCTTTGTAGGTAATCGTCATCGTCGGATTATCCCACCGCTGTTCAGGCCTTGCTTCGGGTGGTGACAAGCTAAAATTCAGGCCTGCCTTCCAACCCTTCACAGGCCAGCCCCACCGTGACACTGCATCTGACCATATTTGAGGGCGCCAGCTCTACCAATCTTCCCATTTCTGCCCTCAGCGACTTTCGCGCCCAGCAGCTTTTGCCCCAGTTGCAATCGGTTGACAGCAAAATTGTCGGCATCAGCGCCTGGTTTGTCCATTTGGCAGCCACTGAAGCCGCGCCATCAGACCGCGAAAAAGCCCAACTCGCCGCGCTGCTCAGTTACGGCGAGCCTTGCAAACCACAGGATGGAAAAAAGACTGAAGAAGCCGTGTTTGTCGTCTCGCCCCGGCTGGGCACGGTGTCGCCCTGGGCATCCAAGGCCACTGACATTGCACGCAACTGCGGTTTAGCCGTCAAGCGCATTGAGCGCATGACCGAATACCGCGTCGCCTTGAAGTCTGGCCTGTTTGGCAAAGCTGCCTTGACGGACGAACAACGCCAGCAGGTCGCGGCGCTGCTGCACGACCGCATGACCGAGAGCGTGATGGCTGACCGCACGCAGGCTGTCGCGCTGTTCACGGAGCTGCAGGCTGCACCTTTGGCGACCATCGACGTGCTGACTGGGGGCAAAGCTGCGCTTGAACAAGCCAACGCCGAGTTTGGCCTGGCCCTGGCTGCCGATGAGATCGACTACCTGGTCAACGCCTTTACACAACTGCAGCGCAACCCGACCGACGTTGAGCTGATGATGTTTGCCCAGGCCAACAGCGAGCATTGCCGCCACAAGATATTTAACGCCGACTTCACGATTGACGGCGTTGCTCAGGGCATCAGCCTGTTTGGCATGATCCGCAACACTGAAAAGCTGAACCCGCAGCACACGGTGGTGGCCTATTCAGACAACGCCTCCATCATGGAAGGCTCCAAAAGGCAGATTTTTACCGCCAAATCGCCGTTTTCAGGTGAAAAATCAGCCTCTAGCCCAATAAATACGGGTGCAAGCAGCTCCCAAATATATAGCGCTTCCAACGACGTTCTGACCCACGTCCTGATGAAGGTTGAAACCCATAACCACCCCACAGCGATTTCGCCATTCCCCGGTGCATCGACTGGCGCAGGCGGCGAGATACGCGACGAAGGCGCGACCGGGCGCGGCTCCAAACCCAAGGCGGGTTTGACCGGGTTCACCGTGTCAAAGCTTTTCGACAGCAGCTATGGCAAACCAGACCATATCGCCAGTCCGCTGCAAATCATGACAGAAGGCCCGCTGGGCGGCGCGGCGTTCAACAATGAGTTTGGCCGGCCCAACCTGAATGGCTACTTTCGTGAATATGAGCAGACCGTGGGCGGCCAGCGCTGGGGTTATCACAAGCCCATCATGATTGCGGGCGGTGTCGGCACGATTGATGCCGGGCTGACGAAGAAGATTTTGTTCCCTGCAGGCACGCTGCTGATTCAACTCGGCGGGCCGGGCATGCGCATCGGCATGGGCGGCAGCGCGGCCAGCTCCATGGCCACGGGCACCAATGCGGCCAACCTGGACTTTGACTCGGTTCAACGCGGCAACCCCGAGATTGAGCGGCGTGCGCAAGAGGTCATCAATCAATGCGCCCAGCAAGGCGCAGCCAACCCGATTCTGGCGATTCACGACGTGGGCGCAGGCGGCTTGTCCAACGCCTTCCCTGAATTGACGAACGACGCAGGGCGGGGTGCTAGGTTTGACCTGCGCGCGGTGCCGCTGGAAGAAAGCGGTTTGTCACCCAAAGAAATCTGGTCCAACGAAAGCCAGGAGCGTTACGTGATGGCGATTGCGCCTGAGTCATTGCCCCAGTTCACTGCATTTTGTGAGCGTGAGCGTTGCCCGTTTGCAGTGATTGGTGTGGCGACGGAAGAACGGCAACTGGTATTGACGGATGATTCCGTTCGCCCTGAGCTTGTCGAAGG
>JANMIH010000289.1:0-2143 GCA_031375685.1 Polaromonas sp.
CTTTCGGCGCTTTGGAGTCCCTATTCCAAATGCTCCGCGTCAGGGGCCACGACCCAATCGGCCCCAGCAGCCGCAGGAGCAAGAGCAGCCACGCGGCGTGGGCTCTGGCTTCATTCTGACCTCGGACGGCTACATCATGACCAACGCCCACGTCGTCGAGGGTGCCGATGAAGTACTCGTGACGTTGACCGACAAGCGGGAATTCAAAGCGAAAACGATCGGTTTTGACAGGCGCAGCGACATTGCCGTGGTGAAGATTGAAGCAACCGGGCTGCCTGCCGTAAAGACAGGTGACGTAAGCCGCCTGAAGGTAGGCGAGTGGGTCATGGCCATTGGCTCGCCGTTCGGGCTTGAAAATACGGTCACTGCGGGTATTGTCAGCGCCAAGCAGCGCGATACGGGCGACTTTCTGCCTTTCATTCAAACTGATGTCGCCATCAACCCCGGAAACTCCGGCGGCCCGCTGATCAACATGCGTGGCGAGGTGGTTGGCATTAACAGTCAGATTTACTCGCGCTCTGGTGGCTTCATGGGCATTTCGTTCGCCATTCCGATGGATGAGGCGGTGCGTGTGAGTGATCAGCTGCGCGCAACGGGTCGGGTTGCGCGCGGTCGGATCGGTGTTCAGATCGACGCGGTGACCAAAGACATCGCCGAGTCGATTGGTCTGGGCAAGGCTCAAGGTGCCTTGGTGCGTGGTGTTGAAGTCGGCTCCCCTGCGGAAAAAGCAGGTGTTGAAGCCGGTGAAGTAATCCAAGAATTCCGCGTTACAGCTGATGCTGCAGCTAAATATGCTGCGGGCACTACGGTACCCGTTGCTGACGTATTTTCCGTTGGCGAAAAGGTGGATGTGCAAGGTACAACCATCGGCAAGGGCTACGCCGGCACCATCAAGCGCCACCATATGAGCTCGCAACGTGCGTCCCACGGCAATAGCCGTTCGCACAATGTGCCAGGCTCCATTGGTATGGCGCAAGATCCGGGCCGTGTGTTTCCCGGTAAACGCATGACGGGTCACTTGGGCGATGTAACCAAAACCACGCAAAACCTGAACATCGTGCGCATTGACGAAGCCCGACAACTGCTGATGATTCGCGGCGCTGTGCCTGGTTCTAAAGGCGGTTTTGTCACGGTTCGTGCTGCGATCAAGGCCAAGCCTGTCGCTGCTGCAAAAGGAGCTAACTGATGCAAGTTGAACTCCTGAACGACCAGGGTATTGCTTCATCCAAAGTGGATGTGCCTGATACCGTATTTGGTCGTGAATACAACGAAAGCCTGATTCACCAGGTGGTCGTAGCTTTCCAGGCTAACGCCCGCCAAGGGACTCGGGCTCAAAAAGACCGTGAGCAAGTTCGTCACTCGACCAAAAAACCTTTTAAACAAAAAGGTACCGGTCGTGCGCGTGCTGGTATGACATCTTCCCCCCTGTGGCGAGGCGGCGGTCGTATCTTCCCGAACATGCCTGACGAGAACTTCACGCAAAAAATCAACAAAAAGATGTATCGCGCCGGTATGGCGTCGATCTTCTCCCAGCTGGCGCGCGAAGGCCGTTTGTCCGTCGTTGATTCTTTGACCGTTGACTCACCCAAGACCAAGGTTTTGGCTGATAAATTCAAAGCAATGAACCTGAGCTCAGTATTGGTCATCGCCGACGTTGTTGACGAGAACCTGTACCTGGCTTCACGCAACCTGGTGAACATTCTGGTGGTGGAACCCCGTTACGCCGATCCGGTGTCGCTGGTTCACTACAAGAAGGTTTTGGTCACGAAAGCCGCTATGGACCAACTCAAGGAGATGTTCGCATGAGCGCTAAATCCTCCAAATTAACATCCAATTTCGACGAAGGCCGCCTGATGCAGGTTCTGGTCGCACCTATCGTGTCTGAAAAAGCCACGATGATTGCCGACAAAACCAATGCTGTGACCTTCAAGGTACTGCAAGACGCTACCAAATATGAAATCAAGGCTGCAGTGCAGTTGATGTTCAAGGTAGACGTTCAGTCAGTTGCCGTTTTGAACATCAAAGGCAAGACCAAGCGCTTTGGCAAATCAGTGGGCCGCCGCGACAACAGTCGCAAAGCCTACGTGACGCTCAAAGCCGGTCAAGAGCTCAACCTCGGTGGGGAGTCTGCGTAATGGCTGTC
>JANMIH010000407.1:0-4161 GCA_031375685.1 Polaromonas sp.
TGGATAGCACCAAAGCAACTTATGGCGACTGGCTAACTGCCGGATTTAGGTTTATTGGCATTGGGATTGGTTGAAGCCCGTAAAAATCGTGGATTTTATGTGCGTGAAACGTCTCTAAACCAACCAATACGGGCGCAAGCAGCTCCTGAATCAATAGCGTCAGATTCAACCTACGTAATGACTTCGCAGCATAAACCGATCAACGCTGCAGCGCTCATGCGCGGCATGTTTCACGGCATCAGCAACAAACCGCAGCCAGGCATGGGGGTGTTTCCGCCCGAGTGGCTGAAGACGACCTTTTTACCAGCAGCCGTGCGGCGTTTTACCGGCACCCATGCTTTGTACGAGTACTCACTCCAGTACGGTGAACCAGCCGGCGACAGTGATCTGCGCCGCGCGCTGTCGCAAAAGCTGTCCAGCATCAACGTTCACGCCGCGCCCAGCCAGATCATCACCACCGTGGGTGCGACCCACGCGCTGGACATCGTCAGCCGCACACTGTTGCGCGCAGGTGACCACGTGATGGTTGAAGAGCCCGGCTGGGCGATTGAGTTTGCAAGGCTGAACGCACTGGGTATGCGTATCTTGCCTGTACCTCGCTCATTCGACGGGCCTGACCTGGAAGTCATGGCGCGCTACTGCGAGTTGCATCAACCCAAGCTTTTTGTCAGCGTCAGCGTACTGCACAACCCCACAGGTTATTGCTTGAGCCCCGGCAGCGCTCACCGCGTGTTGCAACTGGCCAACAAACACAACTTTCACATTGTTGAGGACGACACCTACAGTCACCTGGCGCCTGAACACGCGACCCGACTGTCGGCACTCGACGGCTTGCAGCGCACGATTTATGTCAGCGGGTTTGCAAAAATCCTGGCACCTGGCTGGCGTGTAGGCTACCTGGCCGCGCCGACGGATGTGTTTGAGCGCCTGCTCGACACCAAATTGCTGGCGTCCCTGACGACCCCCGCTTTGCTGGAAAAAGCCCTGGCCTGGTGCATTGACCAAGGTCAGTTGCGCCGCCATGCCGAGCGCATACGCGGGCAACTGGCGGTGGCGCGTGCCCGCAGCGTCAAGCTGGCACTTGCGCATGGCTGCACCTGTGCCGCAGAGCCCGCTGGCCTGTTTGGCTGGGTTGACACAGGTACAGACACAGAAATGCTGGCCCAGCGGATGCTTGACGAAGGTTACCTGCTGGCACCAGGTGCGCTGTTTCACGCCACGCAGCAGCCTAGCACCCTGATGCGTATTAACTTTGCCACGACACAGGATGCCGCTTTCTGGAAAGTCTTTGCGCGTTTGCGCGATGCAGAAAGTCAAAAAATACAAATTGGCAAGCCTTAGCAACATAAAAATTGTATGCAATCGCAACCATTGAAAGAGTTTGCGTGACTTCTTCAACTTTTCACATTTGCTCGGTACCCTTGGGCTTTATCCAGTCGCCCCGTGATGTATGGTCGTGCAACCCGACGTCCTTTTACTTTGCTATCAAGCCGCTGCAAGCGCATCGCGACCAGCGCTTGAGCGTTGCATGTCGCATGCGATCGCCGAGCTGCAAACACTTGAAACGCAAAGCCTGAAGCTGGCAGAGCGTGATGCGCTTGCGGACTGCTGGCGCTTCCTGCAGTCGCATAAAACGGTATGGTGTGAACGCTACGCGGCCGACCTGCTGATTGAATTTACAAAACGTGTGCCTGCCAAACTGGCGCTGGGCACAGGTGCAGATGTTCGCGTCATGCCCAGCGGGTTTGACTCTTTTGGGCTGGTGGATGACGCAGACCTGAAGCAAAAAATGCAGGCTCAGCGGTTGTTGCAAGACCTGTTGCCGGGCACTGAACAAACGCTGGCCGAGCTGGATGCGCTGGTCAGCTCGGCGCTGGGGCTGGACTTTGTTGCGCCCGAGCGTAACCCGTTGCGGCCCGAAGTTTTCACACGTACCTTGCAACAACTGATGGGCGGCAATCTTGAAGATGCCGCGGCGACGCAACTGTCCATCCGGCACATGGCCAAGCCGCTGGGGCGTGAACTCAATCTGATTTACCGCCAAGCCATCCTGCTGCTGACACAGGCCAATGTGCCAGCTGCGGGCTACCAATTCCGGGTTCAGCCGTCGGCGCCTTCACCTTTGACGGCACCATTGGCTCAGCAAGACATCGGCACGCAGCAAGTTGCACCCACCACTGGTTTTGGCGGCGCCAACAGCAGGCCACAAGCGCTGGCAGACTTGTCAGACCAGGGCGTCAAAGCCGGGTTGATGAATGACTTCTTGTCTAACCGCAATGCAGGCGCAGACCAGGGCCTGGCCGCACCGTACTACGACAACATCGACGAAGAGCTGGCGGCCATCAAGGCGTCTTCCAGCCATGCCGCTTCTGGCGGTGGGTATTTAACCAGCAGCGCAGCCCCCTTGTCACCCAGCGCCCTGGCCAGACTGGAGCGCATGCCCGCGGTGGACAGGCCGCAGCGCGCGGTGGATGCAACCAGCTCTTTAAGCGAGCAGGTCTGGGGGCCGTACGGCACATCACGCGCCCGCTCGCTGGTGCGCACGCAACTGAAAAAAGAAGCCACCAAAGTCAGCCAGGTGCTGGGTCTGGACGTGGTGCGCGAGCTGGTCAACCAGGTGGCGCAAGATCCGCGGCTGCTGAGCCCGGTGCGTGAAGCGATCGTGGCGCTGGAGCCATCGCTGCTGCGGCTGGCGATGGTGGATCCCCGATTTTTTAGCGATGAGCGTCATGTGGGCCGGCAGTTGATGGAAAAGGTTGCCCAACGCAGCTTTAAATACAACGACGAGTTCAGCCCCGAGTTTGTAGAGTATTTTCAGGCGTTGACGCAGAGTTTTAACCAGCTCAATGCCAGCACGGTTGAAGACATCAAGCCTTTTCGCGCTGCGCTGGCCAAGCTGGAGCAAGCCTGGAACACACAAGACCAGCGGGACTTTGACAAACGCCAGCAGGTTTTGCAAGCCCTGCGCTTTGCCGAAGAGCGGCAGGACAAGGCGGACCAGATTGCTTTTGATTTAAGTGCCCGCTCTGACCTGGAGAAGGTACCCGGTGTGGTGCTCGACTTTTTGTTTGGTCCGTGGTCATTGGCGATGGCCAACGCCAGACTGCTGGACGTGCGCAACCAGGTTGACCCGGAAGGCTTTGGCTCGGTGGTGCCTGACCTGGTGTGGAGCGTCAAACGCGACGTGACCCTGAAGCAGCCCGCCAAACTGATTGACATGATCCCCGGCCTGCTTGACAAACTCCACAGCGGTCTGGCCATGTTGGGTCAAGACCCGAAAGAGAACGAAGCGTTCTTTGAATCGCTGATGAAGCTTCACCGCCCGGTACTCAAACTGCGCCGCCTGAAAAGCCAGCGTGATGCCGAAGAGTCAAACATGGCAGCGCTGGAGCCGGAAGAAGAAACCGTCACTCCCGCCGAGCGGCTGGAAAAGCTGCGCGCTTTGGCCGATGCCCCGCTGTGGATGGGTCGCAACGACCTGGATGCCGCAGGTTTTGAAGACACCCAGCCGACGCAACCTGCAGAGCTGACTGAATTGATCACGGCACAAGACAAGACCGACGAGTCGGTCGTCGCCGAGGAACCAGAAAAGATAACACTGGTGCATTTGCCCGAGGCCACCTTGCCATTGGCCCCCAACCACAATGTTGATCACCACAGCGAGCAAGCCAAAGAACAGGCCGCCCTGGTTTTGAGCCGCCTCAAAACCGGCAGCTGGGTTGATTTGTACTCCAAGCGCCAGTGGTTGCGCGCACAACTCATTTGGGCATCCAGTCACGCCACACTCTTTATGTTTATCAGCAACGGCGGCCAGCCGCATTCCATGACCAAACGCAGTTGTGAAAAGCTCATTGCCCAGCGCCTGCTGAGGCCGGTGGACACGCAAGGCGTGGTGGCGCAAGCACTGGACGCTGTGGCGGACGCAGCGGCGGCGCAAAGCCGCGTTGCCAATGAGAAAGCTGTTTTAGCCCAAAATGTGACTGAAATGGTCTAAAAAGGCTAAAATAAACAGTGTTTTAGGCCTCTAGCCCAATTACAGGGACTTCCCATAAAGTCAACCGAGGGTGTTGAATAAACACTTCTTGGTGACGGTATTTCTCAGCACTGACGTCAACGAAATCGGCTATCAAAGCGAGGAACAGACTGCACATCTACAGACGG
>JANMIH010000426.1:0-9870 GCA_031375685.1 Polaromonas sp.
TGCCGAGCACCAACAGGTGGACGGCGTTCCTGAACTATGTGGTGGCCAAAATCACCCGGCCATTGCCGCCCTGGATAGCACCAAAGCAACTTATGGCGACTGGCTAACTGCCGGATTTAGGTTTATTTGCTGGCGCTGGTCTAGGGGTGGGCGCGGGTATTGGAGGAACCGGATCCGACGTAAGCGTGAGCGCCGGGGGTGGCTTCGATGCTGGATTCGGAGTTACCCAAAGCGCACAGGTAACAACCGGTTCTGACGGTGTCGGAGTTTCTGGTGGCAGGGGTGGCTGGGGTGTGGGTGCCGGTATTTCGGTTGGTGCGGACTTATGTATTCAGATACCAATCAACTGCAAGCAAGTCTTTTGCCCTGCAAAGTAGAAAGTAGCGTGTCATGACCAGATTTTTGAAATGGAGTATTTGGACCCAAATCCTTAAACTTATTGGTTTTATTGTTGTCATGGGCAGTCAATGGATCGAACCTTTGGCATCAAGTCAATACTCCACCATGCTCTTAATTGTTGGTTTTTTGCTCACTTTTATTGGTGCAAGTGCTGGAAGTGGGTGGTTCTTTTTTAGGAAAACTTATGAATTGCTAGAGGCGGAGGAGCTCGAGCGAATCAAAAGAAAAAGGCGCGGCTGAAAAGAAAATACCCCGTTGTCAGGTCTTGCAAAGCCGCATAAATTAGTCGAGTCACTAAAAATTCTGGGCGAACAATGGGGGTCAGATTCCGATTAAATTCTTTGATTGGAATCTTTAAGTAGAGCAAGGGCTACGAAATAAGTAGCTGCAAGCCTGCTTATTACTTGCATCCGGAGCCTCATTCTTTATTAATTATTGTATTATTTAAACAATCCCCACATGCCCCCAACCCGGTCAAAGCGGCAATTGCGCTGCCAGCAACGTAAGACAACGCTAAAACAGCCGTTTTTAGGTGTTAGATCAGCCCGTAGCCCAATAAATATATTCGCAAGCGGCTACAAAAAAGATAGCGATGCCGACGGCCGTATGGTCAGCAACGCCGCAGGTCAAGTCATTGGCACCAGTCCCGAGGGTCAGGTCTTTCAATGATGCATTGCCAACGGCAAATATCCGCCAAGTTCAAACCCAGCATGATAAAACGCCATCTCGTGAACAAATCCAAAATCGCCATCACCATCAGCCCGCTTGCGCTCAATCGGCTGGATGCCTTGGTACAAAACGAGCACTTCGCCAGCCGCAGTGAAGCGATTGAGCAAGCTGTTGAGGCGCAGTTGCAGCGCTTAGAACGCACGCGCTTGTCTGACCAGTGTGCGCTGCTTGATGTGAATGACGAGCAAGCTATGGCCGATACGGGCTTGGCAGCAGACGCGGCAGCGAGGCCCGCGTTTTAAGGGTCGAGATTCGCTTATCGCTTGGGCTTGTCGCTGTGGGACAGCGCGTAGCCGTCTGCAACATAGGCCGGGCTTTTCATCAGCCAGACGATGGCGCAGCCAATGGCCAGCGTCAAGATCATGGTCCATACAAAAAGCACCAGACCGATCATCAGGTAGTCAAATACCTGGATATGGCGAACTAGCTCTGCCTCCGTGCTGCCCGTCATCAAAAGTCGGGCCAGCAGTGCCGCCAGCGCGGGCAGCACGGTGCTGGCAATGCATATTTTTGGCATCAGGAGCCTTTTGCAGCAGGTCACTCGATTCCCACCATCCCCGCCTCGGGGTAACGCCCGCCCGCGATGGCGTCCGCCGGGAAAAGCGCGTCCAGCTCAGCAACTTCAGATGCCGACAACACAAAATCAGCAGCCGCTGCGTTTTGCGCCAGGTAGTTGATACGCCGCGTGCCGGGGATGGGCACAACGTGCGGGTGCTTGCACAGCAGCCAGCTAAGGGCGACCTGGGCATTGGTCATGCCTTTGTTGGCCGCAAAACGGCTCAACCCGTCAACCATGGCCTGGTTGGCGTCTGAAGCCTCGCCACTAAAGCGCGGCAGCATGTTGCGAAAGTCGTTCGCGGCCAAGTTGCTTTTGTCCAGCTCGCCTGTTAAAAATGCGCGGCCCAGCGGGCTGTAGGCCACAAACGTCGTGCCCAGCTCGGCGCAGGCGGCCAGCATGTCGGCTTCAGGCTCACGCGCCCAGAGCGAATACTCACTTTGCACCGCTGCTATCGGGTACACGGCATGGGCTTTGCGCAGCGTGGCGCTGGACACCTCAGACAGCCCGAGCTGTTTGACCTTGCCCGCCTTGACCAGCTGCGCCATCGCGCCGACCATGTCTTCAACCGGCACGTCGGGGTTGCGGCGATGGCAGTAGTACAGGTCAATGGCCTCCACGCCCAGCCGCTTGAGTGATGCCTCGCACGCGCTTTGCACGTAGGCGGGGCTGTTGTCGATGCGCCGCTCGTACGCGCCAGCGGCTCGCACAATGCCAAACTTGGTCGCCAGCACCACCTGCGCGCGCCGCGCTGGCCCACCTGCTTTTAAAAAGTTGCCAATCAATGTCTCGTTATGGCCAAAGCCGTAAATGTCAGCGCTGTCGAAAAAGTTAACGCCCAGCTCAAGCGCCCGCGCCATGGTGTTGTGCGACTGGGCATCGTTAGTCGCGCCATAAAACTCGCTCATGCCCATGCAGCCCAGTCCGATGCTTGAGATCGCGGTTTTTAAGCTTCCCAGCAGTCGTTTTTGCATGATTTTGGCCTGTTTTGAGGGTTGAAAATGGCTTTTAGCCAATGAATACGGGCGCAAGCAGCTACTGAATCAGTAGCAATTTAGATCTGCTTACAAGGACCTGAACCACGCATCATGTTACCCAGGCGCTCTGGTTAAACTCAAAACGGGTTGTGGCCACCCCGCAGTTGCAAATGGCTTTGTTTTAACGGGCGGCTTCAAAGCCTCAAACCCATGCAGGCCTTGAACTGATGGCAACATCTACTGGCGCACGCGCCATCAGCGCAGGTGCGTTTGCCACGCTGCTGCTGATCGCCCTGATGATGGGCGCGAACCACGTTGCGGCCCGCATTGCCTTTAACAACGGGCTGGATGTGGCCACGGCGGTGCTTTTCAGAAGCGTCACCACGGCGCTGGTGGTGTCTGCCCTGGTGCTGGCCCAGCGTGTGCCGCTGCGGGCAACGACCCGCCACAAGCGCTTTTTGGTGGTGATTGGCCTGTTGATTGGCGTGCAGAGTTTGTGCCTGTATTCGGCTGTGGCACGGCTGCCAGTGGCGCTGGCGCTGCTGGCATTTAACACCTACCCGCTGTGGACGGCGCTGTGGGACCGGCTGCTGTACCAGCGCCGCCCTGAACGCGCCATGTTGCAGGCCATGCCGGTCATTTTGGTCGGGCTGGCGCTGGCGCTGGACGTGCTGGGCGCGGCATCAGGTCTGGGCGCTGCCGCGCAGTGGACGCACATGGGCGCCGGGGTGGCCTTTGCCTTGGTCGCTGCGGCCACCTTTGGCCTGGCGCTGGTGCTGACACAACACGAAACCAGCGCCCTGGACGGCCGGCTGCGCACCGCCTGCACCATGATGCTGGTGGGCCTGGTGGCTCTGGCCACGGTGGGCATGCAAGGCGGCGTGCAGTTGCCAGACGCTACGGCAGGCTGGTGGGGGCTGGCGGCGTTGACGTTTTTGTACGGCACGGCCTTCACCATCATGTTTACCGTGCTGCCCAAGCTGGGCGTGGCTGGCAACTCGGCCATCATGAACGTGGAGCCCGTGTTTGCGCTGGTGCTGGCTTGGCTGATCTTGGGGCAAAGTATTGCACCTGTGCAAGTGGCTGGCGCGCTGCTGGTGGTGGGCGCGGTGATGGTGCTTGGGCTGCGCAAAAATAAATAGCGCTGCGCTGACAGACAGATTGGCAAAACTGTGCAACATTGCGGCATCACTTTTTGAAAGAGCCCCATGTCTGCCAACCTCACCAAACCTCTTTCCAGACCTTTTGCTGTGCTGCTTGTCACGGCACTTGCTGCGGCACTGCCTTTGAGCCTGCACGCCAAAACCTTCAAGTTTGCACGCGCGGCAGACATGTCCACCTGGGACGTGCACGCCCAAAACGTCGGCGTCAACAACACCATGCATGCCGCCGTGTACGACACATTGATTGAGTACGACAGCAAAACCTTCAAGCCGCGGGGCTCGCTGGCCAGTGAATGGAAGCAGGTCAGCCCCACCCAGCTGCGCCTGACGATTCGCCCCGGCGTGAAGTTCAGCGACGGCTCAGACTTTTCAGCTGTGGACGCCAAATTTTCATTCGAGCGGGCCAAAGCCAAAACCTCCAACTTCACGGTTTATGCATTGGGTGTTGACCGGGTTGAGGTGGTCAACGCCAGCACGCTGGATATCTTTTCAACCGCGCCCAACCCGGTGCTCTTGAGGCAGCTGACCGAGCTGCGCATGCTGAGCAAAGCCTGGGCCGACAAAAACAATTCTGCCGAGCCCAAAGACATTCGCACCAAAGACGAAACCTTTGCCCACCGCAACGCCATGGGCACCGGCCCTTTCATGCTGAAAAACTGGACGCCCGACCAGCGCGCCACCCTGGTGCCCAACCCGCTGTGGTGGGGCAAAGGCAAGTACCCGACCAACGTGACGGAAATTGTTTACACGCCGATCAAGTCTGACGCGACCCGCATGGCCGCGCTGCTGTCGGGCGAGGTTGACTTTGTGCTTGACCCTGCCCTGCAAGACCTGGCGCGGGTGCGGCAGAACGACGCCCTGAAAGTGCTCGAAGGACCAGAAAACCGCACCATCTTTTTGGGTATGGACCAGTTTCGTGACGAGCTGCCCAACTCCAGCGTCAAGGGCGCGAACCCACTGAAGGACGTGCGCGTGCGCAAGGCGCTGTACCAGGCGATTGACATTGACACGATTCAAAAAGTCGTGATGCGCGGCCTGGCCCAGCCCAGCGGCGCGCTGATTGCGCCGCAAGTCAACGGCTGGACCAAAAAGGCCAATCAGCGTTACCCGCATGACGTGGCCGCCGCACAAAAGCTGTTGGCGGCCGCAGGCTACCCGCAAGGCTTTGAAGTTGACTTTGCCTGCAGCGCTGGCCGCTACATCAACGACGAGCAACTGTGCCAGGCCATCACCGTGCAGTGGGCCAAGATTGGCGTGAAGGCCAAGTTCCGCAGCTTGCCGTTTGCCACCTACTTCCCCATGATCCAGCGCAACGAGGCCAGCATCTACCTGCTGGGCTGGGGCGTGCCAACATTTGATGCGTTTTACAGCCTGCAGTCACTGGTGCGCAGCGTAGGCGCAGGCGGCGACGGCAACTTTAACCTGGGCCGGTTCAGCAACCCGCAGCAAGACGCACTGATCGAGCGCATCCGCAAAGAAACCGACTTGCCGACCCGCAACACGCTGATAGAAAAAGCCCTGCTGGCCGACCACGAACTGGTGTCACACATCCCGCTGCATAACCAGGTCATACCGTGGGCGATGAAGAAGACGGTCGACTTGCCGCACCGGGCGGATAACTTGATTGAGTGGCGGGCGCTGCGGGTGAATTGAGTACGAAAAGGCCATTTTTAGTTGTCTTTTGGGCCTACAGCCCAATGAACGGTTAAGGGGTTGGGATGCACCAAATCGGCTTTTCAAACTTAACGAAATTTACAGACATAACGAACTGAACTACAATCCGTTCTGCCACAGCGCAGTTGCTCAAGCTAAATGTTCTGGAAAGCTAAGCACAATGCAGGCATTGAAAGGTTTAAATGATCATTCTTAAGTCTACGCAGGACAAAGTTCTTGCAATCTTGCAGTCTGTTGAAGGCATTGTTGAGCGGCGGCACGCGCCGCCTCTTCTGGCCAAAGTAATTATTCAAAAAACTGGCGCTAATTCGACAGCACTGATGCTGATTGTCAGCAACGCATACCCATTCACTGGTTTGCGGGCGGCTCGTAATTGGGCAATTTCGGCACTACCGCGTTGTATCGGATTTTTCACAGCCACCAAAGCCAATCTGCGCAACGCGCCTTGACGCGCACCTGCCCCCAAAAACCCGCATGAACACCTTAACAATTTCCTCACCGTTTGCCAAAGAAACCGCCCAATCGCGCCATGGCTCCACTACTGACAGCCCTTATGCCACAGCAGCGCAGACACAGGCGTTGCTGCGCGCTGGCGCGCAATACCGGCGCGATCGCATGGACGCTGCCGACATGATTTCCACCGACGAAGCTGCCGAGCTGGCCGGTACCAGCCGCGTGACTGTCAACGCCTGGATCAAGGCAGGACGCTGCATTGGCGTGGCGCATTTGCGCCGGGGCTTTAAATTGCCAAGCTGGCAGTTTGAACCCACCGTCTGGCCTGTGTTGCTGCCGTTGGCCAAAGCAGTCGGCACGACCGATGGCTGGCAGTTGCTATCGTTTTTGGAGTCACCCACCATTGCGCTGGATGGCCAAACGCCCCGTGCAGCGCTGGAGCAGGGCACAGCGCCTGAGCGCATATTGGAACTGGCAACGGCTGAGGCGCACTGACCTTACCCATGAACTTCAAAGACCTTGACCCACCAATCATTGAGACCCCGGCTCACCAAACCTGGAACCGCATACAGCGTACAAGCGCGCGGCGGAGCAGCGTCCGATTTATGGGATTTATATTGCCGCCTACAGGCAGCCTCGCTGGGCGCTTTGATCTGGCAAACGAGCCGACAGCATATCTGGCAGACTCTGCTGAAACGGCCTTGTATGAGTCCCTGTTTCGCAGAGAGGTGCGCAGTTGCCATTGGGAGCGGCTAGAACAGCGTTCGCTGGTTAGTTTTCAAGCGCGCATGAGCTTGCGTTTAGCGGATTTGCGCGGGCTGGAAGAGCGTTATCCCGTGCTGCAGTCGATGCGGTATGAGACAAGCCAAAAGTTTGCACAGGACTGCCGACTTCAAGAGCTGCACGGTATTTTGTACGCTTCGGCTCAGCATCCGCACCACAGCTGCGTGTGTTTGTTTAAATCAGGGATGCAGAGAACCAGGAAGCTGAATAGCTCTGCGCTGGTGGAGCGTGCAAGCGGCGCATTACTTAAATCTGTGATCAATGCAGCACGCGGATCACAAGTGCCAATTATCCGATACTGACTTTTAACCATCAATATGGCAACCTGCAGCAAGACGTGCTGATAGAACGCATCCGCAAAGAAACCGACCCGCCGACCCGCAACACCCTGATAGAAAAAGCCCTGCTGGCCGACCACGAACTGGTGTCCCACATCCCGCTGCACAACCAGGTCATCCCATGGGCGATGAAGAAAACGGTTGACCTGCCGCACCGGGCGGATAACTTGATCGAGTGGCGGGCGCTGGAGGTTAATTGAGTCGGGTTGGGTTGAAAACTGCCTTTTCAGGCTGTGTTTTTAGGCGTTAGATGACCTATGGCCCAATAAATACAGGCTTAAGTAGCTGCTTAATCAATAGCAACCCTAGGGCGTTCGCTGCGGCCCCGATGGCCCCACCCGCTCCCCCGCCCGCTCGCTCATCCACCGCAGCAGGTCCAGCCACATCTGGCGCATCTCGGCGTCCAGCGGGGTGCGGGTGGAATTGGGCAGCTCGACGGTGACGACGGGCACGCCTTTGTGCACGCCGCCGTAGTTGCCCAGTGAGCCTGGGAAGATACCCACCTGGTCCAGGTACAAGCGACCCAGCCGGGACGGCGGGACGGACGGGCCGTCAAAGTCAAGCACGCCGTAAGGTGCGTGGATGCTGACGATCAGCTGCGGTTTGAAGCGTTGCATTTCGTCAAACACAAACCTGGACTCGGGCTCTGACAGGGGCTTGCTGCCGGGGTAGCGGCGCGGGTCTTTGCGGGTGCGCTTTTCCCAATAGATTTTGGCGTCGCGGTCCCAGTGGGGTGTGGGGAAGTTGCGGTTCAAGTCCACCCCGTTGGCATTGACGCGGCGCGGTGGCTGGCTGAACAGGCCGTCAGGATTGAGCGCCGGGATAAACCGCCAGTGCACGGCTTGCGGCATGTCCACCGGTGTCAGCTCAGCCAGCTTGAGCCAGTGCAGCGCAACCGACGCAGACGACAGCTCGTCGCCGTGGATGGCCCCGATGACCAGCACGCGCAGGGTGGGGTTGTCGGCCTTGATGTCACGCGTCCAGAGGGTGCGGCCCATCACGGAGCGGGCTGCGCTGGGCTGCAGTTGGGCGGACTCACACAGGCTGCGCTTGACATTGGGCAGGCGGGCGACGAACTCGTCGCACGGGGCAGCGGCATGCGCGGGGATGCTGAGGCCCAAAAACAAACCCACGACTGACAGGCCAATTGAAAACTTCATGCCCCCAGTTTAGGACACGCCGATGACACGCTGCGCAGCGACGCTGAGGCAAAATGCACGCAGACTAAAACTTATCTATGCCGACTTCCACCCCACCCCCCAAAGCCCAGCCTCCCGGTTTTTCTATTCCTGAGTTTCGCGCCTCGCTGGCGATGTTTGCCACCGGCGTGACTATCGTCACCGCACGCACGGCAGAAGGCAACCTGGTTGGCTTGACGGCTAGCTCGTTCAACTCCGTCTCGCTCAGCCCGCCGCTGGTGCTGTGGAGCCTGTCGCAAGCGGCCAGCTCGATGACGGCTTTCAGCACTGGCTCACACTACGCGATCAACATTTTGGCGGCTGACCAAAAAGAGCTGGCCGAGCGCTTTGCCAGCAAGCGTGCAGACCGCTGGGACGGCGTGGCGTTTGACGATGGTGTGGCGGGCGCGCCGCTGCTGGCAGGTGCCGCGGCCAGCTTTGAATGCTTTAACCGCAGCCGTTACCAGGAGGGTGACCACGTGATTTTTGTCGGTGAAGTCGAGCACTGCAGCCACCGGGGCGGTGCTGCGCCGCTGCTGTACCACGGCGGCAAGTTTTATACCGAGCACCCGCTTTAGCATTGATGGTTGCCCGCAAAACCCAGCTCGACACCCTGGCCATTTCACTGCTGCTGGGTTGCTGCCTTTTTTGGGGGTTGCAGCAGGTGCTGATCAAGGCCACGCTGGCTGAAATACCGCCGATGTTTCAGGCATCGTTGCGCTTGTGTGGTGCAACGGTTTTGCTGTGGTTGTGGTGTGTGGCGCGCAAGGTGCCGCTGTTCACGCGGGACGGCTCACTGCAAGCGGGCCTGCTGGCGGGCAGCCTGTTTGCGGCTGAATTTGCCTTTATTTACATCGGCTTGCAGCACACCACGGCCTCACGACTGACGGTTTTTTTATACACCTCGCCGTTTTGGGTGGCGGTGCTGGTGCCGCTGTGGGTCAAGTCTGAAAAGCTGCGCGGCTGGCAGTGGGTGGGGTTGTTGTGCGCCTTTGCCGGCGTGGTGTTTGCACTGCGCGAGGGCTTGACCGGTAACGGCAGCGCCACCTTGCGTGGTGATGTGCTGGCGCTGGCGGCGGGCATGCTGTGGGGTTTGACCACGGTGGTGATTCGGGCGTCAAGCTTGTCTAAAGTATCAGCCGAGAAGCTGCTGTTTTATCAATTGGCAACCAGCGCTGCGACCTTCCCGCTCTTGTCGATGGCGCTGGGGGAGGTGTGGGTCTGGCAGTTCAGTGGGTTCGCCATGACGTCTCTGTTTTTGCAGACGGTGGTCGGCGCGTTTGCCAGTTACCTGGCCTGGATGTGGATGCTGGGCCACTACCCGGTCACCAAAATCTCGGTGTTTGTGTTTTTGACGCCGTTGTTTGCGTTGCTGTTTGGCGCGCTGTGGCTCAAAGAAAGCGTGACGCCAGGGTTGATGGCAGCCCTGTCGGCGGTGGCGGTGGGGATTGTGCTGGTCAACCGTCAGCGCGCCGCATAACTGCGGGCAAACTCAACATACCAGTCCAGGCAAGCCGGGTTGGCCATGGCGTCCTTGTTCACCACCTTCTCAAGCGGCTGACCGAGCAACAGCTTTTTGATCGGCAGCTCCTGCTTTTTGCCTGACAGGGTGCGCGGGAT
>JANMIH010000468.1:0-2783 GCA_031375685.1 Polaromonas sp.
TATTGGACGGCGAGCGGCCTGGTGTGCGGCTGAATCCGCCCCGCTTGGGCGAGCATACAGAAGCCTTGCTAACTGAGCTCGGCTACACCAGGACGCAAATTTTGGCGATGAGGGATGGCCCCATCGCCAAAAGCGATTAACGCGAAGCGGGCGTGGCCGGCATGATGACGACGGTGTCGCCACCCGTTGCACCTGTGGCACCGGTTGTACCAGTAGCGCCTGTGCTGCCCGTGCTACCGGTGCTACCGGTGCTACCCGTATTGCCCGTGTTGCCGGTGTCGCCTGTTGCGCCAGTTGGGCCGGCGGGACCTGGTACCGTGACCACGGCAGGTGTGGTGACAACCGTTGGGCGGTCGCACGCGGCCAGCGTCAAGGTTGCAAGAGCGATCAGTGCTGCTGGGAGAAGAATTGATTTTTTCATAGGATTTCCTGATTTCGGGTTTTCGGGTTGAAAGATCCGCTTGCCCAGAATGGACACGCGGCATGGCAAAACCCCTTCTAATTTCGACATGCCTAATTTGTACGTTGCCCGGGCAGGGTCCTGCGTAGGCGCATAGCCGCTCAGGGCGTGAGAACAAGCCTTATTTGTAAGCGTCGGTAGCTTTTGTTGGCATGGTGGTTGGTCTGCGGGACCGGGTTTGGATCAGGCGTGTGATTTCAAGGACTTGATCGTTCAAGCCAGTTAACTGCTGTGGAGGTTGGGGTGCGTAGCGCAGCGAAATCAAGGAGGAGTCAGCGGCCATAAGCCGCGACGGGGGACATTCGCGGAGCTACGTACCCGGCCTCCACAGCCAAGCCTAAGCCGAGTGCAACTCATCTGAGCTTTGAATACGAAAAATAAGAGTTTGAGTGACGCACGCACTGACGCTATTGCCGAGGGCAGGCGTGTCGGCCAACGCCCGAAGAGCTCAGGTCGTTGGCCAAACTGGCTTGAAGAAAATTACGCTGGCTTTTTGCTCAGGCATTCCTTCATGAAGGCCTTGCGCTCGTCGCCCTTTTTGTCTTTGGCATCCACGTTACAGGTTTTCATTTTGCTTTGCTGGGTCGTTTTGGCGTCGTCACCAGCCGCATGGGCCGTCATGCCGAAAGAAAATGCAAAAGCAACAGCCAGTAAAGAGATGATTTTTTTCATGTGGGCTCCAGTTAAGTTGAATGGTACAAAAGTCGTGGTTTGAAAACCATTTTGGATTCCATCACATAACGCCGTGCACTGCAAGTCTGGTGACGGGGCTAGCGACGGGGCTAGCGAATTGGGGCAACGTAAAATCCAGGCATGCTTTTGATTAAAAATGAATTGCTCGCCGCGCTGGCTGCCGGGCTTGAACAAGTCTCTCCTGGTGCGGACGACAAAGCCGTCTTTGAATCCCCCAAAGTGGCGGCACATGGCGACTTTGCCTGCACAGCGGCCATGCAACTGGCCAAGGGACTCAAACAAAACCCGCGCCAAGTGGCTGAGGCGCTGCGTGCCAACTTGCTCACGCAGCCTGCTTTTGAGCGCTGGGTACAAGACATCGACATCGCCGGCCCGGGGTTTATCAACATCCGTTTGAAGCCCGAGGCAAAACAGCAAACCGTTCGCGAGGTGTTGCAAACTGGCACGCAATACGGTGTTAAGTCACACATTGCGGAGCAGTCCATGGTGGTTGAATTTGTCTCGGCCAACCCGACGGGGCCGCTGCATGTGGGTCATGGCAGGCAGGCCGCACTGGGCGACGCGATATGCAATTTGTTCGCTACCCAGGGCGTGCAGGTGTACCGCGAGTTTTATTACAACGACTCGGGCGTGCAAATCCACACCCTGGCCACCAGCACGCAGGCGCGCGCCAAAGGCATTCATCCGGGCGACGCGGCCTGGCCCGAGCTGGCTTACAACGGCGACTACATTGCCGACATTGCAACCGATTTCCTCGCCAAAAAAACGGTCAAGTCTGATGACCGTGAATTCACCGCTTCTGGCGATATTGAGGACATGGATTCGATTCGGCAGTTTGCAGTGGCGTACCTGCGCCGCGAGCAAGACCTGGACTTAAAAGCTTTCTCGGTTGGTTTTGACAACTACTATTTAGAGTCCAGCCTTTACAGCTCGGGACGTGTTGATGCCGCCGTGGCCAAGCTCAAAGACGCAGGCAAAACTTACGAACAAGATGGCGCGCTGTGGCTGAAGTCCACCGACTACGGCGACGACAAAGACCGCGTCATGAAAAAGAGCGACGGCACCTACACCTACTTTGTGCCCGACGTGGCCTACCACCTGGCCAAATGGGAGCGCGGCTTTACCCGTGCCATCAACATCCAGGGGATGGACCACCACGGCACGATTGCTCGTGTGCGCGCAGGCCTGCAGGCGGCCAATATGGGCGTGCCTGCAGGCTACCCAGACTATGTTTTACACACCATGGTGCGGGTGATGAAGGGCGGCGTTGAGGTCAAAATTTCAAAACGCGCAGGCAGCTATGTGACACTGCGAGACCTGATTGAATGGACGAGTGCGGACGCCGTGCGTTTCTTTTTGCTCAGCCGCAAGCCTGATACCGAATACATTTTTGACATCGACCTGGCCTTGGCCAAAAACAATGAGAACCCGGTGTACTACGTGCAGTACGCGCATGCACGGATCTGCTCGGTGTTGACGGCTTGGGCCGCATAGGCGTGCCCGGCCAGCAGCTTGACGTCCTCACCGTTCTGACCGTTCGTCTCGACAACGCCATTGTTGATGATCGGACCGTTGAGTTGGCACTCGCGGCCGCCCTTGCCGCCGCGCCCGCCTGCCGCACCTGGCAAAC
>JANMIH010000470.1:0-5505 GCA_031375685.1 Polaromonas sp.
GATGGACTTTGACGTTGTCATTGCGTCGCCAGACGCAATGCGTATCGTCGGCACGCTGGGTCAAATTCTCGGCCCACGCGGACTGATGCCTAACCCCAAGGTTGGAACCGTGACGCCGGACGTAGCAACCGCTGTGAAAAACGCCAAAGCGGGTCAAGTCCAATTCCGTGTTGACAAAGCCGGTATCGTGCACGGCACGATTGGTCGACGTTCGTTTGATACCGACAAGTTGCAGGGTAATCTCGCCGCGCTGATTGATGCATTGGTCAAGGCCAAGCCCGCATCAAGCAAAGGCGTGTACTTGCGTAAAGTGGCAGTTTCGTCAACGATGGGTGTGGGCGTTCGCGTCGACACGCAAACCATCGCGGCGTAACTGAAAAGAATTTGAGCTGCTCGAAAGAGTTGCTCAGAGTGGTGGGCTGCTGGAGTTGAAAAGACTCTGGCAGGCCATCCAAGACCGTTGGTGTGACAGGCTTAAAACCCGGTTGCTTAATTGATCTTGCAAAAGACCGACCAACGCAGATGGCGTGCCCGCTGCTTGAATGGCTTTAAAACCTGAAAACAGTTGGTCGCTGAATGTGGCAGTTGTCGGCATGCATGAAGATGTAGACCGACAACATTTTTAAAGGAGTAGACCTTGAGTCTCAATCGCAGTGAGAAACAAGCCGTCATTGATGAAGTGACAGGCCTCGCAGCTAAAGCTCAAACGCTCGTGATTGCGGAGTACCGCGGTATCACGGTCGCTGACATGACCAAACTGCGCAGCCAGGCCCGCGGCCTCGGCGTGACCTTAAGTGTTCTGAAAAACACTTTGGCTCGCCGTGCCATGGCAGGCAGCCCGTTTGAAGTTGTGTCCGACCAGATGACCGGCCCGCTGATCTATGGCTTTTCTGTTGATGCAGTAGCCGCCGCGAAAGTGGTGTCTGACTTTGCGAAAACCAACGACAAGTTGTTCATTCGCGGTGGTTCATTTGCAGGTAAAACCCTGGACGTGAACGGCGTGAAGCAACTGGCAAGCATTCCTTCGAAAGAAGTGTTGCTGGCTCAGATCTGTGGCCTCTTGATGTCGCCGATTTCGCGTACAGCCGTTGTGCTGGGCGCGCTGGCGGCGAAAAAGGGTGGCGGCGACGCCCCTGCAGCCGAAGAAGCTCCAGCCGAAGCTGTAGCAGCGTGAATTAAACCAATTGATATTTAGGAAATTTTAAAATGGCATTCAATAAAGACGCATTTTTGACCTCGCTCGACAGCATGACGGTCATGGAACTCAACGAACTGGTGAAAGCCATCGAAGAGAAATTTGGCGTGAGCGCAGCTGCTATGGCTGCCCCTGCGGCTGGCGGCGGTGGCGGTGCAGCTGCTGCAGTCGAAGAGAAGACCGACTTCAACGTCGTGCTGCTCGAAGCTGGTGCCCAGAAGGTGCAAGTCATTAAAGCAGTTCGCGAACTGACCGGTCTGGGCTTGAAAGAAGCCAAAGACCTGGTGGACGGTGCGCCGAAGAACGTCAAAGAAGGCATCCCAAAGGCCGACGCAGAAGCTGCCAAGAAAAAGCTCGAAGAAGCTGGCGCGAAAGTCGAACTCAAGTAATTGCTTGTGTTTTCAAAGGCTGGAAGTCCTTCAAAAGGGCTTCCAGCCTTTTGTACTTATTCATCGGAGTCCTTTGAACCTGTGAGCGTACTGAAAAGCTGATAAAACAGTCATCTTCTCAGTACTTTCTGAATTTCGACGACAGAAAGAACCTTGGTTCGGGTGACATGCAATGCGTCACTGTCCGCCATGGTTGGTAGCGGCCAACCACCAAGCCCGCCTGAACACGCTGTGTGTTCGGGCAAAGAGTCATCAGAGCAGTTTGCTTCAGTCCATCACGCGGAGAACTCATGGCATATTCATTCACCGAACGTAAACGCATTCGCAAAAGCTTTGGCAGCCGGGAAAGCGTTTTAGCTGTTCCCTATTTGCTGCAAATGCAAAAAGACGCCTACACCGCGTTTTTGCAGGCTGACAAATCACCCAAAGCCCGTACTTTAGAAGGCTTGCAAGCAGCCTTTGACAATGCTTTCCCAATCGTCTCGCACAACGGTTTTGTCGAGATGAAGTTTCTCGAGTACAACCTGGCCAAGCCCGCATTTGATGTGCGTGAATGCCAGACACGTGGGTTGACGTTCGCTTCTGCCGTTCGCGCCAAAGTACAACTGATCATTTATGACCGTGAGTCATCGACATCACAGTCCAAGGTCGTCAAGGAAGTCAAGGAGCAGGAAGTCTACATGGGCGAAGTACCTTTGATGACTGACAAAGGCTCGTTCGTAATCAACGGCACCGAGCGCGTGATCGTGTCCCAGTTGCACCGTTCACCCGGCGTGTTTTTTGAACACGACAAGGGCAAAACCCACAGTTCAGGCAAGCTGCTGTTTTCAGCGCGCATCATCCCTTACCGTGGCTCATGGCTCGACTTTGAATTTGACCCGAAAGACATTTTGTACTTCCGCGTTGATCGTCGCCGGAAAATGCCCGTCACGATTTTGATCAAGGCGATCGGCCTGAACCACGAGTCCATTCTCGCGAATTTCTTTGTGTTCGATAACTTCCGTCTGATGGACAGCGGTGCGCAAATGGAATTTGTAGCTGAGCGCATGCGTGGTGAAGTCGCCCGCTTTGACATCACCGACAAGTTGGGCAAAGTCGTGGTCGCCAAAGAAAAGCGCATCACAGTGCGTCACACCCGTGAGCTGGAAACCAGTGGTACGAACAGCATCAGCGTGCCAGAAGACTTCTTGCTCGGTCGTGTGGTTGCCAAGAATATCGTGGAC
Organism: Polaromonas sp.; assembly: GCA_031375685.1. Taxonomy (GTDB): domain Bacteria; phylum Pseudomonadota; class Gammaproteobacteria; order Burkholderiales; family Burkholderiaceae_C; genus Polaromonas. Next base: position 2,808 of record JANMIH010000470.1, read on the forward strand.
GCTGAAACAGGCGAAATCATTGCCAAGGCCAACGATGAGCTGACCGATGTGCTGCTGAAAAAGCTGCGCGTTGCTGGCGTACAAGACCTGCAAGTGCTTTACACCAACGAGCTGGACCAAGGTTCGTACATCTCGCAAACCCTGCGTTCAGATGAAACTGCTGACGAGTTTGCAGCCCGCGTAGCCATCTACCGCATGATGCGCCCTGGTGAGCCACCCACTGAAGACGCTGTGCAAGCCTTGTTCCTGCGCCTGTTCTATAACCCCGACACCTACGACCTGTCGCGCGTTGGCCGCATGAAGTTCAACGCCCGTGTTGGCCGTGACGCATCAACTGGCCCGATGGTCATGACCAACGAGGATATTTTGGCGGTGGTCAAGATTCTGGTGGATCTGCGCAACGGTAACGGCGAAGTCGATGACATTGACCACCTCGGCAACCGCCGAGTGCGTTGTGTCGGTGAGCTGGCTGAAAACCAGTACCGCACGGGTTTGGCGCGGATTGAAAAAGCCGTCAAAGAGCGTTTGGGTCAAGCTGAGCAAGAGCCTTTGATGCCGCATGACCTGATCAACAGCAAGCCGATTTCGGCTGCACTTAAAGAGTTCTTCGGTGCGTCGCAGTTGTCCCAGTTCATGGACCAGACCAACCCGCTGGCCGAGATCACCCACAAGCGCCGTGTATCGGCCCTTGGCCCCGGTGGTTTGACGCGCGAGCGCGCCGGCTTTGAGGTGCGTGACGTTCACGTGACCCATTACGGACGCGTTTGCCCAATTGAAACGCCAGAAGGTCCCAACATTGGCCTGATCAACTCACTGGCTTTGTATGCACGTTTGAACGAATACGGTTTCATTGAAACGCCGTATAGCCAGGTGGTTGACGGCAAGGTCACGATGCAAATCGATTACTTGTCAGCCATTGAAGAAGGCAAGTACGTGATTGCCCAGGCCAACGCCGCGCTGGACAAAGAAGGTACCCTCACGGGCGACCTGGTGTCAGCGCGTGAAAACGGCGAATCGATTCTGGTTGGTGCCGAGCGCGTTCAGTACATGGACGTGTCACCCGCACAGATCGTTTCCGTTGCCGCGTCTCTCGTGCCTTTCCTGGAGCACGACGATGCCAACCGCGCATTGATGGGCGCCAACATGTCGCGCCAGGCTGTGCCAGTGCTGCGCCCTGAAAAGCCATTGGTCGGCACCGGTATCGAGCGCGTTGCCGCGGTCGACTCTGGTACGGTTGTTACCGCCACGCGCGGCGGCATTGTTGACTATGTTGACGCTACCCGTATCGTGGTGCGCGTCAATGATGCTGAAGCATTGGCCGGTGAAGTCGGTGTAGACATCTACAACCTGATCAAATACCAGCGCTCCAACCAGAACACCAACATCCACCAGCGTCCTATCGTCAAGATGGGCGACAAGTTGGCCAAGGGTGACGTGATTGCCGACGGCGCATCGACTGACCTGGGCGAAATCGCCATTGGACAGAACATGCTGATCGCCTTCATGCCATGGAACGGCTACAACTTCGAAGACTCGATTTTGATCAGCGAGCGTGTGGTGGCCGAAGACCGCTACACCTCGATCCATATCGAAGAACTCGTCGTCATGGCGCGTGACACCAAGCTCGGCAGCGAAGAGATCACCCGTGACATTCCTAACCTGTCAGAGCACCAGTTGAATCGTTTGGATGAGTCTGGCATTATTTATGTCGGCGCTGAAGTCCAGCCCGGTGACACCTTGGTCGGTAAGGTCACGCCTAAAGGCGAGACCACGCTGACGCCGGAAGAAAAACTGTTGCGCGCCATTTTTGGAGAAAAAGCCAGCGACGTGAAAGACACGTCACTGCGCGTGAGCCAGGGTTCGCGCGGTACCGTGATTGACGTGCAAGTCTTCACGCGTGAAGGCATCGTGCGCGACAAGCGTGCCCAGCAGATCATTGACGATGAGCTCAAGCGTTACCGCCTGGACTTGAATGACCAGCTGCGCATTGTTGAAGCCGACGCATTTGACCGGATCGAAAAATTGCTCAATGGCAAGGTTGCCAACGGCGGCCCGCAAAAGCTGGCAAAGGGCACCAAAATCGACAAGGCTTATCTGGCTGGCGTTGAAAAATACCACTGGTTTGATGTGCGCCCGGCTGACGACGACGTTGCAGCGCAGCTAGAGAGCATCAAAAACTCGATGGAACAAACGCGCCACAGCTTTGACCTGTCGTTCGAGGAAAAGCGCAAAAAACTCACCCAAGGCGACGAGTTGCCAGCAGGCGTGCTCAAAATGGTCAAGGTGTACCTGGCCGTCAAACGCCACTTGCAGCCTGGCGACAAGATGGCTGGACGCCACGGTAACAAGGGTGTGGTGTCCAAGATCGTTCCGGTCGAAGACATGCCGCACATGGCCGACGGCACGCCGTGCGACATCGTGCTGAACCCGCTGGGCGTGCCATCGCGCATGAACGTGGGTCAGGTGCTTGAAGTCCACCTGGGCTGGGCTGCCAAAGGCCTGGGTCAACGCATTGGTGACATGCTGCAAGCTGAAGCCAAAGTGGCTGAAGTGCGTGCGCTGCTCGACACCGTGTACAACAAGTCGGGCCGGTCTGAGGACCTGTCCAAGCTGTCGGATGTGCAAGTGCTTGAGATGGCCAGCAACCTGTCAGGCGGCGTGCCGTTTGCAACCCCTGTGTTTGACGGCGCATCTGAAG
>JANMIH010000498.1:0-2262 GCA_031375685.1 Polaromonas sp.
CCACGTCGTTGCCTGCGATTTTGCTGGCCAGCTGGGCTGATTTTTCTTCCAGCTTGGCGGCGAATTGGCTCAGGGCCACGGCGCCTGGTTTGGTCACTTCAGCAATGGTGTTCAGGGTGCTCAGGCCGGTTTTTTCTTCAAACAGGCTGGCATTGGCGGCTACGCGCTCGACGCCGGCTTCAGCCAGTTTCACCAATTGGCTCACAACCAGCTCAGCACCTTTGGTGGTTTGTGTCAAACCCTTGGTGTAGTACACGCTGAAGGCCAACTGGGCAGCTGATGCGTTTTGCGCCACGTCTTTGGTCAGTTGTGAGCGTGATTCTTTGAAGGCCGCGTTCCAGCGCTTTTCCATCACGGCCACCACATGCTCGCCGCCTGCACGGTAGGCGTCAATCACGTTTTTGGCGGTGTTGCCGTAGCACTCGATCAGGTCGGTGGCAACGGTGGAGAGATTCTTGGCGGTCATGGTGTTTCCTTCAAAGTGGTTAGGGATTGTTGAAGGTTAGTGAAAATTAAGGGCTAACCCTAGTGAGTGCGACCTAATGGGCTAGGGAGTGCGCTCCAGCTCATGTCAAAGTGTGTAGCGGAATATCCATACTGGCGGCCAACTTGTCGAGTTGGGCACGGGTTTTACCCATCAGCCAGTCGGCAATGGCTTGGCGGGTGGATGGCAAGTGCATGTTGGCTGAACCCAGCCCGGCAGCGGCGCACAAGCGCGCTGCAAAGTGTGGCTCAAGTGCCGCAACAGCCACCCGGCCGTTTTTGCACGGGTAAATCTGGTAACCCGCATGACCGCCACCAATGTCTGCACCGGGCGTGGTCAGCCCCCAGACCCTGGGTAGCGCCAGGTAGCTGGCAGCGCTGGCCAAGGCTACTTCCAGATAAACGCCTTTGCCGCTGGCATGCCGGCCCAGTACCGCCTGCAGCACCGCCTCGCTGGCCATCAGGGAGCCACCCATGTCGGCATATAGCGTGGCGGGCAGGTCAAGCCCTGTGACCAGGCTGTTTTCAGCCAGATAGGTCAGGTCGTGGCCCGGCGCTTCAGCCAGCGCGCCCGAACTTCCGACGATGGCGATCTGGCTGAGTAGCGGGTACTGCTTGTGCAGCGTTTTCCATGTCAAGCCCAGCTTGACGAGGGCAGAGGGGCGAAACGAGGTGAGCAGCACATCGGCTTTGGCCAGTTCGCGGTGCAGGGCTTTTTGGCCTGCGCCTGTCTTCAGATCAGCAGTCGTGATGCGAATGTCTTTGTGCAATGCGCTGTAGGCTGCAGGGCTGTAGGTTTGCATGGCGTCGCCAGCAGGCGGTTCAAGCTTGGCGCAGCGCGCACCCATGTGCTGGCAGCGCATCAGCGCCGCCGGTCCGGGCAGATTGAGTGCGAGGCTGAGAATGCGTATGCCTTTGAGGGGACGAATTTGTGGGTTTTTGGGGTTGGTCATACGCTATATTTTCAGGAGCATCTTGCACCCGTATTGATTGGGCCGGAGGCCTAAATGATGCCTTATTTTGGCACTTTTCAGCGTTTAAAGCGGCAAACCGACATAGTTTTCAGCCAGCGCAGTCGAGGCGACTTTTGAATGCACCAGGTAGTCCAGCTCGGCCTCCTGCATCTTCTGCCCGAAGGCATCGGTGTCAGGAAAGCGGTGCATCAATGTGGTCAGCGACCATGAAAAGCGCTCGGCCTTCCAGATGCGCGCCAGCGCGCGTTGTGAATAACCATCAATGCCTGCGCTTGATTTTTCAAGGTAAAAATCAATGAAAGCATCCGACAAATACTTCACATCCGACGCCGCCAGGTTCAGCCCTTTGGCACCGGTGGGCGGCACGATGTGCGCTGCGTCACCCGCCAAAAACAGGCGGCCAAAGCGCATCGGCTCGGCCACAAAGCTGCGCAGGGGAGCAATGCTTTTTTCAATCGATGGGCCGGTGGTGATGCGCTCGGCCAGCTCCGGGTCCAGCCGCTTGCGCAGCTCGTCCCAAAATGCGGCGTCGCTCCACTGTTCGACCTTGTCTGTCATGGGGCACTGAATGTAGTAGCGGCTGCGCGTCAAGCTGCGCATCGAGCAGAGCGAAAATCCCCGTGCATGGTTGCCATACACGATGGCGTGGGGCGACACGGGCGGCACATCGGCCAGCACACCCAGCCAGCCAAACGGGTAAACGCGCTCAAACTCCTGAATCGATGTTTTTGGCACGCTGGCCCGGCACACGCCGTGAAAGCCGTCGCACCCGGCGATGAAGTCGCAGGTCAATTCATGTGACTGG
>JANMIH010000575.1:0-4167 GCA_031375685.1 Polaromonas sp.
CTCTGTCAACATGATTCGCTCAGATGGGCTGAGCACCAGTGCCGCCCTTGCCGTTGGTCTTGCCATTGCAGTCTCCTGTTGGGGTACTGGGTTGACATGATCGCAGATTAGCTTGATTAAGTAAATGTTTTATTGAAACGAGTCACTAGGAGCTTGTTGACGCTGGCCAGGTCTTGGGCAGAGGTCTGGATTTTTTCTTCAATGATCTCGGTGTTTTCAAGCGCCTGGGCCACGTCACCGGTTTGGGCGTGGTCGGGTATGCCATGGTTGAGCACTGCGTTGATCACCACCAGTTCGTCAGCCGACTGCTTGACCGTTTCTTTGACCGTGCCGTTTTGATGCAGCGCTTTGACCAGGGGCTTGGCGGAGTCGGCGGAGGGTGATTTTGTTTTTGTCATGGCGAGGTGGGTTTGCAAGGCAATGCCAACACAGCGCGCCTTGATCAAACGATACCAACACCTGGCGGCTTGCCAGGGTAAAAATGTCGCGTCCTGATGTCAGGACAGCGCCTGACGTCAGGCGGCTTGGTCTCTGGCTTCAACCAGGGCGGCTTTGGTATCGGCCAGTTGCTGCTCCAGCTCGACGCGCTCGCCAATTTCTTGGGCCAGCACTTCGTTGACTTGCGCCAGCTCTTGCGCCGTGTCATTGATTTTGGTTTCGAGCTCATCGGTTCTTAGCAAGGCTTGAGCCACATCGCCTGTTTGCACGTGGTCCGGGATTTCCTGCTTCAAAACCGCGTTGATGACGACCAGCTCAGCAGCCGACTGCTCAATGTTGTCGCGGGCAGTTTCGTTTTGCTCCAGCGCACGCGACAGTGGCGTTGCTTGATCAGTGGCGCTGGGAGGGGAGGCAAGTGTTGGCATGCAGGGAGTTTATAGGAACGGTTGGCGGCTGTCAGCGCGATAAACCCGCCCGTGGCAGTGGCGGGTAACGCTGGCTTTTCAACAAAATCAGCCCCCATGAAGTCAAAAAAGCCTGATTTTTGCCGTTTTCAGGACTGTTTTTGGGCTCCAGGCCAATCAATACGGGCGCAAGCAGCTCCTGAAACAATAGCGTTTAAATCAACTTTCAGCCGCTTTGGCCATCCGCTCGCTCTTCCAGTACACGTCGTCACCGCCGTTCATACGGTTTAACACGCGCGACAGCACAAACAGCAAGTCGCTCAAACGGTTCAGGTACTGGCGCGGCGCGTCTTTCAGGGCTTCTGCCGTGCCCAGCGCGACCACTGCGCGCTCTGCACGGCGCGCGACCGTGCGGCACACATGCGCAAGCGCAGCGGCGCGTGAGCCTGCAGGCAAGATAAATTCAGCCAGGCGTGGCAGCGCGGCATTGTGTTCATCGAGTGCGGCATCGAGTTGGGCCACCGCTTCGGGCTTGAGCAGCTCGTAGCCAGGGATGCTCAACTCGCCGCCCAGGTTAAACAACTGGTGCTGTACCTCGACCAACAATGTGCGCACACCGTCGGGCATCGCCTCGCACAGCAGCACGCCAATGTTGGAGTTGAGCTCATCCACCTCGCCCATGGCGTGTACGCGCAGGCTGTTTTTGCTGACGCGGGTGTTGTCGCCCAGTCCGGTGGTGCCGTTGTCACCGGTGCGGGTGGCGATTTGTGTGAGTCGGTTGGCCATGGTTTAAAGGTGCTCAGGTGGTGGGGCTAAAACGTAACATGAAGCTGGAAAATGTGACGCTCTGGCGCATGATGTAGTTCAAGGCAACGCATTGCAAAATGGCTGGTGGCCTCGTGGTTTTTGCGATGCAATGGCGGCTTCTTAACTTTGAAAGCCTGCTGACATGTCAACCATCAACAAACGCAAAAAGCATTTTATTCCCAACTTTGAAGCGCGCAGTGTGGTGCTGGTCGCCGCCCTGGTTTTTGGCGCTGCATCGGTTGCAAACGCGCAATCTACCGCCCCTGCCATGCAGGGCACGCCCCAGTCATCGGCCAAAGAAATGGACGCTGCTTTCGCGCGTGCTGACGCCAACAAGGACGGCAAGCTGGACAAGAAAGAAGCCGAAATGATGCCGCTGATCGCCGAGCGCTTTGCCCAGCTCGACGCAGACGCTGACGGCACAATCTCGCGGGCAGAATTCAGCAAAGCAGCTGGCTCTTAAACGCTCGCCGCCTTGAAAATGGCCTGTCACTTTGAGTCAAGTGGCAGGCCACTGGTTTGTGCGGGTCAGGCGCGGCGGCCATCTGGCAGCATTTGGCCGGAACTTTGCAGCAGCGGCGTTGTCCACATGCCCATGACACCTTTACACTTTTCCAAATCTTCTGCTGGCTCCTTGTTCGCCGCGTTCACGCTGGCAGCGGTTTGTATGGCAGTTACCCCACGCCTGGCCACAGCCCAAGTCGCATCGGCGCAGGTGGCTTCAGCCGAGTCTTCAGCGCCGGAGCGCGGCCAGGCCCTGGCGGGTGCTGACATCGTTCGCGCGTTGCGCAAGGGCGGCTACGTGGTGTACTTTCGCCACACCAGCACCGACATGTCGCAAAACGACAGCGCCATGAAGGGCTATGAAGACTGCGGCAACCAGCGCATGCTCAACACCAAAGGCCGCGACGAGGCCCGCGCGATTGGCCACCGCGTGGCTGCGCTCAAGCTGCCCACAGGTGAGGTGCTGGCCAGCCCGATGTGCCGCACCCTGGAAACCGCGCGGCTGATGTTTGGTGCGGTGAAGCCACAAAATGACTTGCGCGAAGGCACTTCAGGCGACTACCCGGGGCTCAAAAAGATGCTGGCTGCACCTGTGCACGCTGGCAGCAACCGCTGGATCGTCGGGCACGGTATACCGTTTCGCGCGGTGGCTGGCGCACCGCATCTGGCCGAAGGCGAAGCCGCCGTCATGCTGCCCGAGGGCACCCGTTGGCGCGTGGTGGCGCGGGTGCTGCCCGACGAGTGGGCCGCGCTGAAGTGATGACAACGGTGCCTAACCCTCCCATGCAGCGTAAGTCGTAAACTGTCGGTGGTGCGCTGGTTTTTAGCGCCCCTTCCTTTGAGGACTCTGCCATGAACGCACCCCTTCCCACACACCTGTTGCCCGAAATCGCCCAGCGCGAAACGCCTGCCGCTTTGATTGAGGCGCTCAAGGCGCGTTTTACGGACCGTTGCTCCACCGCCCTGATCGTGCGCGAGCAGCATGGCCGGGACGAATCGTCCTTTGCCGCACCCCCGCCCAGCGCTGTGGTGTTTGCTGAAAGCACGCAGGATGTGTCTGACGCCGTCAAGCTGGCCGCGCTGCACAACGTGCCGGTGATCCCGTTTGGCGTCGGTACGTCGCTGGAAGGGCATTTGCTGGCGGTGCAGGGCGGCATCAGCATTGACGTGAGCCGCATGAACCGCGTGCTGCACATCAACGCTGAAGATTTGACGGTGACGGTGCAAGCTGGCGTGACGCGCAAGCAGCTTAATGAAGAAGTCAAAAGCACCGGGCTGTTCTTCCCCATCGACCCAGGCGCAGACGCGACGCTGGGCGGCATGAGCGCCACGCGCGCCAGCGGCACCAACGCTGTGCGCTACGGCACCATGCGTGAAAACGTGCTGGCGCTTGAGGTGGTCACCGCCAGCGGCGAGGTGATCCGCACCGGCACCCGCGCCAAAAAATCATCCGCCGGTTACGACCTGACGCGCCTGATGGTGGGCAGTGAGGGCACGCTGGGCGTGATCACCGAAGTCACCGTCAAGCTGTACCCACTGCCTGAGGCGATCAGTGCGGCGGTGTGCTCGTTCCCCAGCATTGAGGCGGCGGTACGCACCACGATTGAAGTGATTCAAATGGGCATACCGATTGCGCGGGTTGAGCTGATTGACGGCGGTACGATTCGCATGGTCAACAAACATTCAAAAACCACGTTGGCTGAAACCCCGATGCTGCTGATGGAGTTTCACGGTTCACCGAACAGCGTCAAAGAGCAGGCCGAGCTGGTGCAGGAGATTGCCAGCGCGCATGGCAGCGCCGCTTTTGAGTGGGCCAGCACACCTGAAGAGCGCACACGCCTGTGGGCGGCACGGCACAACGCCTACTTTGCAGCGATTCAGTCGCGCCCCGGCTGCCGCGCCATTTCAACCGATACCTGCGTGCCGATATCCCGCCTGGCCGATTGCCTGCTGGACTCGATAGCAGAAGTTGACGCGACCGACATCCCGTACTTTTTAGTCGGTCACGTCGGCG
>JANMIH010000006.1:0-3662 GCA_031375685.1 Polaromonas sp.
TCGGCCAAGCAGGTTTGGAGCAATCGCATTGGTGGTATTAATTTCCCGCTGGAACTGCATGTAGCGGGCAACACCGTGTTTGTATCTGGTGGTGACGGCTCAGTTGCAGCCATCGACGGGCGTACTGGCGCAGATCTGTGGCGTGCCAGCGCAGGCGCCCCAGTGGTCACGGGCGTCGGCAGCGACGGTAAAACGGCTGCTGTCGTCACGCAAGCCAATGAGGTGGTGACTTTTGTCGATGGGCGTGTGGTTTGGCGTCAAAAGCTCAATGCGCAGGCTTACACAGCGCCGCTAGTCGCCGGTGGCCGCGTGTTTGTGCTGGCTGCTGACAGGTCCGTCAACGCATTTGATGGTCTGACAGGCAACAAACTTTGGTCGCAGCAGCGCCCCAACGAACCGCTCGTTTTAAAGCAGTCTGGCGTGATTCTGGCCGTTGGCGATACCTTGGTGGTTGGTTTTTCAGGTCGCTTGGCGGGGCTGAATCCTTCCAGTGGCGTGATTCGCTGGGAAGCGCCGATTGCATCGCCTCGCGGCGTGAACGATATTGAACGCTTGGTGGATCTGGTAGGCCGTGTCAGCCGCGATGGCGACGTGGTTTGTGCCAGAGCCTTTCAGGCCAATGTGGGCTGCGTCAATGCCGCGCGCGGCAATTTGGTCTGGACCAAACCCGCCAGCGGCGCTCAGGGTGTGCACGGAGACGACAGGCGCGTTTTCGGAACAGAATCTGATGGCGTGGTTCAGGCCTGGCGGCGTACCGATGGCGAGCGCGCCTGGACGACTGATGCACTTCGCTACCGCAGCCTGACAGCGCCGCAAGTTGTTGGTCGCTCAATCGCAATTGGTGACTTTGCCGGTATTGTTCACCTCTTGTCGCGTGAAGATGGCTCCTTGCTGAATCGTCTCACCACCGATGGGTCGCCGATTGCGGCAGCACCTGTATTGGTGGGTAACACGCTGGTAGCTGTCACTCGCAATGGCGGCATTTTTGGGTTCGCTCCCGAGTAAGAATTTCCCTTGTGAAACCTGTTATCGCTTTGGTCGGTCGCCCCAATGTAGGCAAGTCCACCTTATTCAACCGGCTGACAAAAACGCGCGACGCCATCGTCGCCGACTATGCCGGGCTGACCCGTGACCGCCACTATGGCAACGGCAACTTGGGCACACACGAATACATCGTGATTGACACCGGCGGCTTTGAGCCTGACGCGCAAAGCGGTATTTACAAGGAAATGGCCAAGCAGACACGCCAGGCTGTGGCCGAGGCTGATGTGGTGATTTTTGTGGTGGATGCGCGGGCAGGTGTCAGCGCGCAAGACCATGACATTGGCAAATACCTGCGCAAACTGGGCAAACCGACTGTGCTGACCGCCAACAAGGCCGAAGGCATGCTGGAAGGCGTTCAGTTGTCAGAGTTTTTTGAGCTCGGTCTGGGTGAGGTTCTCGGTGTATCCGCTGCGCATGGGCAGGGCATGCGCACGCTCGTTGACACAGCCCTGGAGCTGCTGCATTTGCCCGAGGTAGATGAAGATGCCGAACCGCAAGACCCGTCCATCATCAAGCTGGCTGTTGCAGGCCGGCCCAACGTCGGAAAGTCAACCCTGATCAACACCTGGCTGGGTGAGGAGCGCTTGGTGGCGTTTGACATGCCGGGTACCACGCGCGATGCGATATCTGTGCCTTTTGAGCGGGCAGGGCAAAAATTTGAGCTGATCGACACTGCAGGCCTGCGACGCAAGGGCAAGGTGTTTGAGGCGATTGAAAAATTTTCAGTGGTTAAAACATTGCAGGCGATTGAAAACTGCAATGTGGCCTTGTTGCTGCTCGATGCCACGCAAGGCGTGACTGACCAGGACGCGCACATCGCAGGCTATATTTTGGAAAGCGGCCGCGCTGTGGTGCTGGCTATCAACAAATGGGATGCGGTCGATGCCTACCAGCGTGAAACGTTGGCAAGGTCGGTTGAAATGCGTCTGGGTTTTTTAAAATTTGCTGCCATTCATTACATTTCAGCCATCAAACGCCAGGGCCTCGGGCCGGTCTGGAAGTCTATTGCCCAGGCCCATGCGTCGGCCAACCGAAAGATGTCCACCCCGGTATTGACGCGGCTGCTGCTGGAGGCTGTCCAGTTTCAGCAACCCCAGCGCGTTGGGGTGTTCCGTCCCAAGTTGCGCTATGCGCACCAGGGCGGAATGAACCCACCTATCATCATCGTGCACGGCAATTCTCTGGAACATGTCAGCGAGTCCTACAAGCGCTATCTGGAAGGGCGATTCAGAAAAGAATTTGACCTGACCGGTACGCCAATGCGGATTCAAATGAAAACCTCGACAAACCCCTTCAAGGATAAGGAATCGGCTTAAGACTACACCGCACACATTTTGTGTGTGATATTGTGTAGGTCTATCAACTCTTGAACACGGAAAATATCGTGAGCAATAACAAAGGTCAGTTACTCCAGGATCCGTTTCTCAATACCCTGCGTAGAGAGCATGTTCCTGTTTCTATTTATCTCGTCAACGGGATCAAATTGCAGGGCCAGATCGAATCTTTCGATCAATACGTGGTTTTGCTGCGCAACACGGTGACACAAATGGTGTACAAACACGCCATTTCAACCATCGTGCCAGGGCGTGCCGTCAATTTTTCAGCCGCTGACACGGAAGAAAGCCCCGTCAGCTGAGTTCCTCCAACTTGTCTGCTAACGCCAAGCCGCTGGCCATTTTGGTCGGTGTCGACCTTGGTTTTCCTAATTTTGACCGTGATCTCACAGAACTCGGGTTGCTTGCGCAGACCGCTGGCCTTGAACCTGTTGAGCGCGTGACGTGCAAACGTCGCGCACCCGATGCTGCCCTCTTTATCGGCAGCGGCAAAGCCGACGAAATCAAAATGCTGGCGCAGCAGGTTGGCGCTACCGAAGTGCTGTTCGACCCGGCGTTGAGTCCGGCTCAACAGCGCAATCTGGAGCGCTACCTTGAGCTGCCGGTCAACGACCGGACGTTGCTGATTCTGGAAATTTTTGGCCAACGCGCGCGCAGTCATGAGGGCAAGTTGCAGGTGGAGCTGGCACGCCTGCAATATTCATCGACCCGGCTGGTGCGTCGCTGGTCGCACCTGGAGCGGCAAACTGGCGGTGCAGGTGTTCGTGGCGGCCCGGGTGAAAAGCAGATTGAGCTGGACAAGCGGATGATCGGCGAGGCCATCAAGCGCTGCAAGGAGCGCCTGGCCAAGGTCAAAAAGCAGCGCCAAACCCAGCGCCGCCAGCGCGACCGACGAAACGCGTTCAGCATCTCTCTGGTGGGCTATACCAATGCGGGCAAGTCAACACTTTTCAACGCGTTGGTCAAGGCAAAAACCTACGCGGCTGACCAATTGTTTGCGACGCTGGACACCACCACGCGCCAACTGTACTTGGGTGATGCGCAGCGGATGGTGTCTTTGTCAGATACGGTAGGCTTTATCCGTGACTTGCCCCATGGCCTGGTCGACGCTTTTGCAGCCACCTTGCAGGAAGCAGCTGACGTAGATTTGCTGCTGCATGTGGTGGATGCCGCCAATCCTGACTATCTTGAGCAGATTGAGCAGGTTCAGCGCGTGCTGGATGAAATTGGTGCGTCAGATGTGCCGCAAATTCTGGTCTTCAACAAACTCGATGCCCTTGAAAA
>JANMIH010000074.1:0-3827 GCA_031375685.1 Polaromonas sp.
GTGGCGGCGCATGTCGCGGCCCAATTTGGCTTGGCGCATGCGTTCATTGACATTGACAATCCGGCTTAGCCGGGGGGCAGATTCAAGCCAGCCGCGCCGGACGTGACTCGTCCAATGTATGAAAGTTGCTGCTGACGAGGACGCTGTTGCCCGTGCGCTTGCGTGACTTGGGCGCTTTGGCTGTCTTCATGGCGCGCCAGCTGCGGTTCAGATCTGCGTTTTCTACGGGAATGGCCAGCCCTGTGGTTTGCTCCAGCAGTGCTGCGCGCGAGCGCATTCCACGCGCGGCCACGGCCACCCGCTGCACCTCATGCAGCAACTGGTCAACGTCTTCAGCGCGTGCCGACAAATGCACCATCCCCACGCCAATATCAGGCGTGACTTTCATGCGTTCGCCCGCCAGAGATGTGACGTCAAGTGGCTGGCGCAGACTGCTGGCCACGCGCATGCTCATGGTGCGCATACAGCGCGGCGACTGCATCGACTCGATCAGCACCACAAAGCAGCGGTCGTAGTAGCGGCCTGCCGGGTTGACCACACCGGTATGGCGCTGCATACGCCGGGCCAACTGGATGTAGATGTCGTTCAGGCCAAATTGGCCAACCTGCCTTAAGAGGCGTTCGGGCTCGAACAGCACCACCGCCATCAGCGCGCCATCACGGCGGGTGCGCTGGCGGCGCATTTGGGCGGCGATGATTTTGCGGATCAGTGCCACGCTGCTGTTCAGCCGCGTGATCGGGTCGCGTTGGGACGAATCGTCGCCCGTGATTTGCTGCGCATGGTGGTTGCGCAGCCATAGCATTCGGGCCGTGATGACCATGCTCAGCAGCCCGACAAAAGCCACAGCAGCTTGCATCGACAAAGGCAGGCGGGTACTGCCCAGCGCCATGGTGTACAGGCCGATCTGGGTCGGCAAAGCCAGGGCGCAACCCAAGGCCAGCCCCCAGGCCAGCTTGTCGCCTGATTGCGCAGCGCGCACCGATATCAGCAGGGCTACTGACACATTGATCATCGTTAGCGCGGCTGACACCAAAAGCGCTCTGTCGGACGTGAGAAAAAGAAACATCAGCCCGCCCGCCAAGCTCATCGCCGTCACGCCATGCAAGGTGTTTTTGCCAAATCGGTCTCTCTTGTGGGCCGACAACCACCGGCTGATCCACCAGCTTCCCATCACGGCACAGACCGGACCGATCAGGATTTGTCCGGTACGTACGCTCATCGCGGGTAATGACCAGAGCGCTGAAGCAACGGTGCCAAACAGGCCGCTGAGCAAGGCGAAAAACAAAAAACAGCCCGTCATGAAAGCCAATGTTTGAAGCGATGCCCGCGTTCGGCTGTAGGCGCAGTCAGCCAGTGCCAGCAGCACCACCAGCGCTGTGGCGCCTGCGCTTGCGCTCCACAAGACCAATTCTGGTGTTGGCATCAGTGCTGGTGCGGCAGGTAGCATGTTGTTCGATCGGGTTTGCGTCAAAATAGGACGTCAATCCTTTCTAGCACCGATGTGTGACAAGTGCCCCAGCAGATACCCGTTGTTCCCCACCTATTGAAAGCCACAATGACCCTTCAACCGCTGCTGATTACCATGGGCGATGCAGCAGGCATTGGGCCAGAGATCATTGCCAAAGCCTTTCAAAACAACCCGGCAGACCTGGCTGACTGCGTGGTGGTGGGTGATGTGGCCACCCTGCGCCGTGCCGCCGCGCAGGTTCGGCCAACGATGGCTTTTCCAGTGGTTGAATTGGCGTCTCTGGCTGGATTTGACCGAATCCCCAATTGCATTCCGGTACTCCAAAAATGTGAGCTGCTTGCGCCCGTATTGATTGGGCAAATCAGTGATTTTGCAGGTCAGGCTGCAGCAGATTGCATTGTTTGGGCGGCCCAGGCCGTTTTAAGAGGCCAAGCCAGAGCCATGGTCACAGCGCCGATTCATAAAGAAGCTTTGGCTGCCGCTGGCGGCTGGGCAGCACAGTTCCCGGGCCATACTGAAATGCTTCAATTTGAAGCGGCCAGGTTTTTGGGTCAATCGGTTCACGACGTTCCAGTTCGCATGATGCTGGCCAATGACGAGCTCAAAACCGTTCTGGTCAGTATTCATTTGTCACTGCGTCAAGCCATTGACGCGGTGACGTTTGACAGCGTTTTGCAAACTCTGCGCATCACCCACGCCTCATTCAGCAAAAGCCTGGGCCGCGCGCCTCACATCGGTGTGGCGGGACTGAACCCGCATGCGGGCGAGGGTGGTTTGTTTGGTTCGGAAGAGCAAAGCATCATTGCGCCAGCCGTTGCTGCGGCCAGGGCTGAAGGTATCCATGTGAGTGGCCCCTTCGCGCCAGACACCGTGTTCATGCGGGCTCGCAGCAAATCAGGCATTGCTGGAGAGTTTGACGTGGTGGTGGCGATGTACCACGACCAGGGGCTGATTCCGGTCAAGTATCTCGGGGTGGAGCAGGGCGTGAATGTCACGCTGGGTCTGCCTCTTACAAGAACCAGTCCGGATCACGGCACCGCGTTTGACATTGCGGGGACGGGGAAAGCCGACCAGGCCAGCTTGCTGGCCGCGATCCGCATGGCGCGCAAACTAGCCGGCTGATTTGCAGCAGCAAGTCTGCCTTGCCCTTCAAACGGGGGCCGCGGAGCTGGCTCTGCCAGTCCGCAGGCGCAGCGGCCCCCTCGGGGCTGGAGCCTGCGGCTCCAAACCTGCTTGAGCAGGTTTGGACAGGCAACAGAAGCGAAGCCTCTGGCCAGCGGCGGCCTGCAAGGTGCAGGGAGCTCGCGCGTTGTGAGCGACCGTGGGGGCTTATTTCCTCAGGCTGTCACGGATTTCCCGCAGCAACACCACATCTTCAGGTGTAGCAGCCGGCGCGGCGGCTGGCGCTTGTGCTTTCATTCGGTTGATCTGCTTGACCATCAGAAAAATAATGAAAGCCAAAATCGCAAAGTTCACCGCCACGGTGATGAAGTTCCCATATGCCAACACGGGAACGCCGGCTTTTTTCAGCGCTTCGAGGTTCATCAGCGTCCCGGCTGGCACATTGCCCAGCACAATGAACAGGCTTGAAAAATCCAGTTTGCCGAAAATTGCACCAACGATGGGCATGATCAGGTCGCCCACGATAGAGTCCACAATCTTGCCAAACGCTGCGCCAATGATCACACCCACAGCCAGGTCAATCACGTTGCCCTTGACCGCAAACTCCTTGAATTCTTTCATCATGCCCATAAGACGCTCCTTTTATTTTGAATGTTGCTGACAGCACAGGTTTGCAGCTGACAAGGGCTAATTATGCGGGTTTGAAGCCATGGATGAGGTGAAAAACGATCTCGTTTGAGGCAAAACATTCAAACGATTGGCTTGAGCCATGCAATAACGCACAGTCTGGTTGCGTATCGGCACTCAAGATCAGTCAGGCATAGGCGAGGCGCTTGAAAACAGATCGCCTGCTCCGCTACAATTACTTTCTATCCCGATTAACCATTACTTACAGCCTATTTCAAGCCAGTCTTGAAGGACACTCATGACCCAAGCAAGTGTGAACCAAGCGCCATCAGGCGCCCCCATGGACAAAGACAAGAGAAGCTGGTTGATTGGCACTGCCGTTGTGGGCGGTGCAGGTGTCGCCGCGGTTGCCGTTCCTTTTGTAAGCACCTTCAACCCCTCAGAGCGCGCCAAAGCTGCTGGAGCGTCAGTTGAAGTTGACATTTCCGGCATCAAACCAGGCGAAAAAATCACGGTCGAATGGCGTGGCAAGCCGGTGTGGATTTTGAAGCGTACCCCAGAGCAGATTGCTGCCCTGCCATCCCTTGACGGTTTGCTGGCAGACCCCAAG
>JANMIH010000088.1:0-8351 GCA_031375685.1 Polaromonas sp.
CAGATAGATGTTGGCCAGCACCCCGATCAGTAGCGTTAAACCAAGCAGCCCCCCTTCGACAGCCCACAATAAAAAAAGCTGATGCGGATCAAGCGTTGTCAGCGTGCTCGGATCAGCGCGCCCACCTTGCTGTGCCTGATAGTGCTTATTCCAGCTACCGGCCCCGTAGCCCCAAATGGGTTGTTTTGCAATTAGCTCAGAGGAGACTTGCCAAAACAAAATTCGCTGGCCAGATGACGAGCCCGTTACAGATTGTTGTTTGTAGGCGCTAATTTCAGATTTCACCATTAGGAATCTGTCTACCATTGTTTTTGAGAGTCCGAAGCTCAAAAGAACCGCCGCGAGGACAACCACACCGCCAAACGCTACAAGTCTTTGGCCTGCTTGCCTGAATATTGCAAAAGAAATCAGCGCCAAAAAAACCAGAGTTCCGGTCCGTCCGCTCATGTAGCCAAGAGTCAGAACAACAGTGGAAAAAGCCAACAAAATCGCAGCCCAACGACCGCGCCGACCAAAGATCCAGTCTCGTTCAAACCACAATATTGCTGCAAGCACTGCCTGGGAAATCGATTGCTCAAGGTAACTGCCAAACACTGCGAAAGTGGCATTTGCCGACGCAGCCGTTGCCCACGGAACGGGAACCGAAAACACCAGCAGCCAAGCGCTGAGCACTACAAATGCTTGCCCAGCTACAAATGCTTGAAGTACGACCCTAGCTTCAGATTGGCTGGAAATTAGAAATAAGATGAGAACAATACTTAGAATGCGGGCGTGACGTACCCAAGCGTTAAGAGAGTGCCTAACATCAACATCTGACCATAAAATGGAGAACCCCATGTAAAAAATCGCGGCAAGAATACTTATTGTCAATGCCGAGTGGTCGGGGTCGAGTAACTTTCTTTTTTCGATCATCGAAACTACAAGCAGCAACAGCGCCAGGAAAAAAAGGACCACTCTGCCTATTGCCGAAACAGCTGTACCCAAACTCGGAGAAATCGCTACAGAACACAAGAGGAAAAGCTTAAGACTCGACAGATTGACTAAAGACGGGATACGTAACAGGGAACTGGTTGACATGAATGCATCTTTTTGGTGACGAAAAGCTTTTCTAATATAACTTCAAAATTTGTCGAAAGTAGACGCGCCCTGTGTTCCCAGTGCGAATCTACACAAGCGGTATGGAAAATTGATGAATATTTTGCTGACGGGTGCAGATGGTAACTTTGGTGTTGAATTTCGCCGACAAACAGACACCAAAAAAGAAGTCCGGGTGCTTCCTGTCGGGCGTGGAGATTGGGCGAATGTTGAAAAAAAGCTGGCATCGGCTGATGTTGTGGTGCATGCGGCCAGTGACTTGCGGACCTCTGCCAGTATGGCACCCAGCCGCCTGCTGGATTCGAATGTGATGTCAACAGCCATGCTGCTTGAAGCAGCGCGTGAACAGCGCGTCAAGCGACTGGTGTTTCTCAGCAGTTGCGCCGTTTATGGAGAAGACATGCGCACGGGTGAAGACAGCGTGTGCTGCCCCATCACCATCAATGGCATTTCAAAACACCTGAACGAAAAACTGGTAGCCGAGTTTTGCAGCGCCAACGACATTGAGTATCAAATTCTGCGTGTCTTCAACAGCTATGGTGGCGATGACCGGTTCTCAATATTTTCAAAATTGAAACGGGCATTGCAAACAGGCTCACCTTTTACCCTCAACAACGATGGTCGCATGCAGCGCGACTTCATTCATGTGGCGGATGTTGCTTCAGCGGTGTTGAATTTGTCAGTCAGACGCATTGCCCATACCCACCTGAACATCGGCACCGGCGTTGCGACCAAAATATCAACCCTGGTTGACAGGGTGGCCGAGCAGTTTCCGCAACTGGTGATTCAGCGCGGGCTGACGCAAGAGGCAGAATACTCACGCGCTGACATCACCCGCTTGCGTGAATTCTGGACTGGCGATTTCATTCGGGTAGAAGACTATATTCGCAACGACTTCGCCAGCTACGCCAACGCTTGTCGCCTGGAAACACGCTGATAAATGGCGTAATACTTGGCCTTGGCGACATCCCAGCTGTATTTTTCGGCAAATAAAAATCCATTTTTTTCCAGGTTCTGGCGTGACTCAGCTTCCAGCCAGATCTTGCTCAAAGCAGTGGCCATGCCCTGAATGTCGTCTGGGTCAGCCAGCAATATCGCATCCTGATGATTGACCAGCAGACTGCCCATGTTGTTATAGGGCTCGTTGGTCGTTACGACTGGCACATGCCTGGCCATGGCCTCCAGCAGCACCATGGGAAACACGTCTTGTGTGGTTGGGTGCGCCAGGCAATCCATCGCAGCATAAGCCATGGGCATGTCGCTGACAACACCCATGAAGCGGCAGGACTTGCCAGCACCCAGTGCCTGCACCAGGTCGGTGTAGCGATCGGCTTGGGCCGGATTGCCAAAGACCGCAATCTGAACATCAAAAGGCAAAAGCGCAGCGCCTTTGAGCAAGGTGCCCAAGCCCTTCTTTTTGAAATCGTGGCCTACGAATCCGACCGTCATGACTGCAGGTTTGAGGCCAAGACTAGTCTGTGCTGACATTTTCTCAGCCGGCGTCAAGACTTGCGTGGGGATATCAACGCCAGGCGGAATCACGCTGGCTGGTGGCATGCCTGGCATGATTTTTACGGTTTCGTCATGGACAAACTGCGACACAAAAACGCTGTGATGACCCGGGCTGCACAAACGCTTTTTTTCAAGCCACAAATAGGCCAGCAAACGCGGGCTTAGCGCAATGCGCAGCTTGCTCATGCCACGCTGCATCAAGCTGGCATGAACCGTTTTGACACTCACGGTTTGCACGTCACCATGTGTCACGTTCTCATACGAGTGAACCACATCAAAACCAGTGCGGGTAAGCCGCTTGCTGTGCCAGCTAAACCAGAGTTGATTAAGCCAGCGCGTGCGCAGCGGCAACTTGGGGACTTGAATGTGCTTGAACAGCGCAGGCGACTGGTCGAACCCCTGAGATACCACCGTGATGTCGCACTCGCCCAGCATTGATGTAGCCAGCGATACGGCCAGACTTTCCGCCCCACCCCCAATTTTTGAAAAATTGCGGGTCACGATGGCGAGTCTGGTTTTTATCATGCGTAAACATCATCCGGATGGTTGACGGCGCGCTTGTCCTCATAGCGGCTCAGACACTTCATCAGCAACTGCATCCATGTCGTTGTGCGGCTGACCAACACACGCGGCAACAGCAGCTCATCAGACTGACCTTGCACTGCTCTGCCCCGGACGGTTGTGGTGGCTGTCAGGTAACCTGCAGCCCTGACATTTTGAACCGCTGTTTTGTTCAGACCACCGTAGGGATAGCAAAAATGCTGCACACCGGCTTTTTGTTGCACCAAGGCTTCAAGCTGTGTTTTGGATTGACTGATTTCCATGGCCTGCTCAGCTTCACTCAGAGTTTGAAGGTTGGCATGGTTCAGGGTGTGCGAGCCAACTTCCTGGCCCGCATCAACCCAGGCCTTTAACTGCTGGGCGTCCATGAGCGGGACCTGTATCACGCCTCTTTCCAAATCCCAACTGTTGGTCTTACCCACCTGATTGGCCACGATGTAGCAGGTTGAGCTGAAGCCAAAGCGCTTCAAAGTGGGCAAGGCACAGCGCAGGTTGTTTTCATAACCATCATCAAAGGTGATACCGAACACCTTGCCGTGCTTTTCACCCTTCAAGTATGGCAACAAATCCCCCATCGACTTGCCCTGGTAACCCAGAAAATTCAAAGCCGCCATCTGCCGGCTGAAAGTTTTGGGCGACACCACCAGCCCACGCATTGGTGAGCCCTTGGGCGGCTCTGCGTCAACCTGGTGGTACATCAGGATAGGTATGGTTTGATGTGACATGATCAGTTAAATCAAAACAATATCGTATTGCTCTTGGGCCATGGCGGCTTCGGCCTGCAACGAAATCGGTTTGCCAATAAAGTCGCTCAGGCCGGCCAGGTGCTGGCTTTCTTCATCAAGAAATAGCTCGATGACCTTGGGTGATGCAACAACGCGAAATTCACGCGGATTGAATTGGCGAGCTTCACGCAAAATTTCACGAAGGATGTCATACGTCACGCTACGCGCCGTTTTGACCACACCCTTGCCACTGCACGCGCTGCATGGCTCGCACAGTTGATGAGCCAGTGATTCGCGGGTTCGTTTTCGCGTCATTTCCAGCAATCCGAGCGCTGAAAAGCCGTTGACGGTGGTTTTGATACGGTCACGCGAGAGCTGCTTTTGAAATTCAGCCAGTACGGCGTCTCGGTGGTTATCCTTCACCATATCAATGAAGTCAACAATCACAATGCCGCCCAGGTTGCGCAGACGCAGTTGCCGGGCAATCGCCTGTGACGCTTCAAGGTTGGTCTTGAAAATTGTATCGTCAAAATTGCGTGCACCGACAAAACCGCCCGTGTTCACGTCCACCGTCGTCAGCGCCTCGGTCTGGTCAATGATGAGGTAGCCGCCCGATTTCAAGTCAACCCTGCGGCCCAGTGCCTTGGCAATGTCTTCGTCGATGTTGAACAGGTCAAAAATGGGCCGCTCGCCGGCATAGTGCTGGAGTTTCTGCGCCGTTGCTGGCATGAACTCGGCAGCAAAGGTTTTGAGCATGTCAAACTGCTCATGCGAGTCAATGCGGATGGTCTGGGTGCCTTCAAACACCACATCACGCAGCACGCGCTGCAGGAGATTCAAGTCCTGATGCAGCACCGATGCGGGTGGCTTGCGAACGGATGCGTCTTTGATCCGAGCCCAGGTTTTGCGCAGGTAGGCAATGTCTTCAGCAAGCTCCGCGTCCAGCGCGTCTTCACCATTGGTGCGTAAAATAAATCCGCCGCCCGCTTCCCCGGCCAACGCAACCACACGAAGGCGCAGGTCTTCGCGCTGCTTGGGCGGTATCTTTTGCGACACGCCAACGTGGTTGTCTTGTGGCAAAAATACCAGCAAACGCCCAGCGATGCTGATCTGTGCTGTCAGCCTCGCGCCTTTGGTGCCAATCGGGTCTTTGAGTACCTGCACCATCACCGCCTGACCTTCAAACAACTGTTTTTCAATTGGCTGAACCGTGGGTGCAGGCATGTCGGCATCGGCGTGGCGACTGTTGATGCTGCTCATCAAATCGGCGACATGCAAAAAGGCAGCTTTTTCCAGACCAATATCAATGAACGCTGATTGCATGCCCGGCAGCACACGGGCAACTTTGCCCAGGTACACATTGCCAACCAGGCCACGCTCCAGCGATCGTTCAACCTGCAACTCCTGAAGCGCGCCATGCTCAATGACTGCCACGCGGGTTTCTTGAGGCGACCAGTTGATGAGAATGTCTTGTTGCATGGCGACGGATTTTAAATTTTCTGGCCAGCCGCGCGAAGCAGCAAAGCCGTTTCACGAATCGGCAAACCCATGATGCCACTGTAACTGCCGTCAATCCGCGTGATGTGAAGCGCCGCCCTGCCTTGCACGGCATACGCACCCGCCTTGCCCAAGGGCTCGCCAGTGACCACATAGGCGTTGATTTGTTGACCTGTCATCGCCTCAAAGGTTACTTTCGAAGTACACAGTGCGTCAAAGCGTTGGCGCCCTGACTGGATGGCCACAGCCGTCAGCACGCGGTGGGTATGACCCGACAGTTCAGTCAACATGCGTTTTGCGTCTTTGGCGTCTTCTGGTTTGCCGTAAATCGTTCGACCCAGGGCAACGGTAGTGTCTGAGCAGAGGATGGGGGCTGGTGGGAGTTGTCGAGCTTTTAATCGGGCAACAGCTGCATCAAGTTTGAGATGGGTCACGCGTTTGACGTAGGCAGCGGGTGCTTCGTTTTTCAACACCGCTTCGAGCGCCTCTGCGTCTTCGTGTTCATTTGGCAGCAGCAATTCATAGCTCACGCCAAGCTGCTCCAGCAACTGCCTGCGGCGTGGGCTTTTTGATGCAAGATAAATAAAATCAGGCATCATTTTTTCGACGGGCCGCCCCTAGAAAAAATAGCCCCCTCGGGGGCAGCGTCTTACACGAAGTGAAAAGCGTGGGGGTCATATTACTCTCGATGGTATGGATGGTTGATGGTGATACTCCAGGCTCGATAAAGCTGCTCAATCAACAGCACCCTGACCATTGCATGCGGCAAGGTCAGATCAGACAATCGCAGCCGTTCATGCGCCGCCTTTTTAAAACCGTCGTCCAGACCATCAGGCCCGCCAATCACAATCGCCACATCATCGCCTGACAGTTGCCAGGCCTTGAGCCGCTCCGCGAGTGCCATGGTCGTCACATGGGTGCCGCGTTCGTCCAACGCCACGATGCGTGTGCCGCGCGGAATCGCCGCTTCAATGCGAGACTTTTCAGCCAGCAGTAGCATGTCCAGTGTTTTGGACGCGCGTGGTTCGGTTTTGACAGCCTTGAGTTCGACCTTGATTTCTGACGGAAAACGCTTGGCGTAGTCGTCATAGGCCGTTTGCGCCCAGTCGGGCACTTTCATGCCGACGGCGACGATCGTCAGCCTCATTTGCTTCGAGGCGCGGGTTTCTTTGCAGCGGTTTTTGCGACAGCTTTTTTGGCAGCCACTTTTTTAGCAACAGGCACTTTGACGATCGGTGTTTTCGCAGCAGGTTTGCGCGTTTTGACCATGGGCTCAGCCGCCGTTTCAGTCGCGTTGCGCTTGGCGGTCCAGTCGTTTGTTTTGCCAATCCGGCCCACGTAGCTCGAATCCACCGTCGTCGTCGGGATACGCACAGGCGCCTTGACAGCGGATTTGGCAGACTTTTTGGCCGCAACCTTTTTGCCTGCCACTTTTTTGGCCGCTAAATTTTTACCTGGCTTGGCTTCAGGCTCTGGCTTCTCAACCACTTTGGCGGCTTTGACCAGAGGCGCAGGCGCACCCAGTTTGAGCTTGATTGGCTTGTCGCCCCAGAGCTCTTCAAGGTGGTAATACTGGCGAATCGTCGGCTGCATGATGTGAGCCACCGCCGAGCCGCAATCGACAATAATCCACTCGCCGTTGTCTTCGCCTTCAATGCGCGGCTTGCTGAAACCAGCGTCGCGCACCGCATCACGCACGCTGGCGGCCAGCGCCTTGGTTTGGCGGTTGGATGTGCCAGAAGCAATGATGACGCGCTCAAACAGCGAGGTGATGTGTTCGGTGTCAAACACCACAATGTCCTGCGCCTTGACGTCTTCCAGTCCGTCAATGATGGCGCGCTGGAGCTTTTGAACGTCTTTTTTCTCTAGTGCTGCGGAGGTTTTGACGGGTGATGTGGTCATGCGGTCATTCAATCAGGTTAAGTGGCTTTAGAAATTTGATAGAGCTGATGCTTTGCAATATAGCTGGCAACCGGGCGGGGGAGCAAGTCTGTCATGGCCTGATTTTCGCCTAATCCGCCAGAGATCAGTTGCCGGATTTGTGTCGCGCTGACGGCCATGGGCGGCATTGGGAGCATCAAAACACGCTTTTCAGGCTGTTTTAGGGCATCAAATTGACCTTCAGCCCAATCAAATCGGGCGCGAGCAGCTATACAAATTATAGCTATTTTCATGATCTCCCGCCACTGATGCCATTGCTCAAAGGCTGCAAACTGGTCGCCGCCCACCAACAAATACAACTGGGCGCTTGGGTTTTCAGCTTTCAGCGCTTGCAAAGTGTCGATGGTGAAGGTCGGCCCTGCACGTTTGATCTCACGGTCATCCACCACCACGCCGGGCAAATCGGCAAATGCCAGGCGGGTCATGGCCAGCCGATGCGCATGCGCACTCAGCGTCCTCGCCTTGTGCCAGGCTTGCCCGGTGGGGATGACATGCAACGCGTCAAGTTCAAGCTCTGCCAGCGCCGTTTGGGCAAGGGCTATGTGCGCGTTGTGCGGCGGGTCAAACGCACCGCCAAAAACACCCATCTTCTTGAGAACCTGACTCAAACCCAGTCCCGTCGGGGTAAAAATTCTTTGGTCAGACGCTCCTCGGGCGATCCCGCAACAACTTCACGCTGGTAGGACCAGCTGGCCAGCGGGGGCATGCTCATCAAAATGGATTCCGTGCGGCCACCCGACTGCAAACCAAAGTGCGTACCCCGGTCCCAGACCAGGTTGAACTCCACATAACGGCCACGCCGGTAAAGCTGAAATTCCCGTTCACGTTCGCCGTAGGGGGTGTCTTTGCGCTTTTCAACGATCGGCAGATAGGCTTTGAGGAACCCGTCTGCAACGCTCTGCATCATGGCAAAGCTCTGAACAGGTCCGAGCTCCTGAAAATCGTCAAAAAACACACCGCCGATACCGCGCTGCTCGTTCCTGTGCTTCAAATAAAAATACTCGTCGCACCACTTTTTAA
>JANMIH010000123.1:0-11209 GCA_031375685.1 Polaromonas sp.
GGCAGCTCCGGCTTTCAAAAATTTACCCGCCGCGATGGCAGCGCACCGCCAGAGGCACCTTGGGGCTTTAACAATCAGAACTTGACAAATGTCAATCAGTTTGATGCCGCCGATATTAATGCCAAAAGTAGTCTCGCAATCCCTGCAAAAACGATAGGTGGAGATTGCAACCCGGCTAAAGACAGCATAGCTTGGCAGACAGGAAATGTAAATAGGCCGCCGGATTTGCTGGTGTGTCGAACCTTCTACCCTATCGATCCCTCTACCCCTCCCAAATGGGAACGGCCTAAAAGCCCAGGAATAGATCCGACCAACTTTATCGAAGCACGTGTTACGCTTACCGCCGGCTCATTTGGAATTCTTGACACATTTTCTTTTCCAGACTTCGTGGGATACCCTTCACAGCAAATATCTGTTGATGCTTTGGGTATGCCTAGTTTGGTGGGTGTTGAGCCGGCAAAGAAGGATGTTGTTAACACCGATTCAACTTGCCAAATTATTCCCGCACAGTTGTATCAACCAAGAAGTAGTGGTCCTATCCAGTTTCCAGATCTCCGCGATTTTTATCCTAATAGTGACGCTTTCTTTTTTTGTAGTCAGACGAATCTTGACGAGACCAGATATACGGTTGCGGCTCCGGTGACATTTCGGCTGCAGAAAGCCGGTGCTATTTGGAACGTGAACTATGACGCTACTCATGCGACCACCGATCAGACGTTGGTTTATAGGTTTTATCAAATAAATAGATGAAAGATTTATCGCTGCTATTGGGTCTATTGACCTTACGCCATGCTTATTGACCTGCGCAAATTCAAACACCCCTGCGGGCGTGTGGTGCGCTGGCCGCAGGCATGGGTATGGGTATGGGTATGGGTGCAGGTATGGGTCTGCGTATTGCTGGTTCCGGCCCACTCAGCGCAGGCCATGTGCTTTGACGAGGCAGCCCAAACCCACAACGTGCCCAAGGCCTTGCTGCTGGCCATTGCCAAGCAGGAGTCCAACTTTAACCCGGCCGCTGTGGGGCGCAACACCAACGGCACGCGTGATATTGGGCTGATGCAAATCAACTCGGGCTGGCTGCCAACCCTGCGCCGCTATGGCGTGAGCGAGCAGCATTTATTCAACCCCTGCATCAATCTGCATGCGGGTGCCTGGGTTTTGTCGGGCAACATTCGCCAGCTGGGCTACACCGTCAATGCATTGGGCGCATACAACGCAGCAACGCCCAGCAAGCGCCTGGCTTATGCCCAGAAGGTGCTGCGCCACGCCCAACAATTCGCGCCGCCTGCAGTCGCTGCAAGGGGGGCGGCAAATGGGGCGACAGAGTGATTTTGGGCTGACGCCACGGGGCGGGCATGCCGTGAGGGTGCCAGCCTAAACTCGACTTTTACCGTTGCCCCAAAGACCCCAAAGACCCGAACTACCCGAACTACCCGAACTACCCCAAGTACCTAAATACGAGCGCTACAAGCGCCTGATTTTATAGCGTTGATTCAGGCTTGATCTCAGTCTTGATTTCAGTCTTAATGCCTGAAATGCCGCACGCCTGACAGCACCATCACCACCCCGCGCTCGTCAGCCGCGTCAATGACTTCCTGGTCACGCATGGAGCCGCCGGGTTGAATCACGCTGGTGGCGCCTGCGTCTACCACCACGTCCAGGCCGTCGCGGAAGGGGAAGAATGCGTCGCTGGCCACGGCGGTGCCGGTCAGTGACAGGTGAGCGTGCCCTGCCTTGATGCTGGCAATGCGGGCGGAGTCCAGCCGGCTCATCTGGCCTGCGCCTACGCCCATGGTCATGCCGCCTTTGCAGAACACGATGGCGTTGGACTTGACGTATTTGGCCACCTTCCAGGCAAACAGCAGGTCTTGCAGTTGCGCCGGTGTGGGTTGCAGCTTGCTGACGACTTTCAGATCGGCAAGCGCCAGTTCATGGTTGTCAGCGGTTTGCATCAACAGGCCCGAGCCGACCATTTTGACGTCCATCAGGTTTCGGCCCTGCTTGAAGGCCGTGTCGCCACCGGGCGGCAGGTCAATCTGCAAAATACGCACATTGACCTTGGTTTTGAAAACTTCCAGCGCTTCTGGCGTGAAGGCTGGTGCCATCAACACCTCGACGAATTGCTTTGCGATTTCCCGTGCTGCCCCCGCATCCAGCGGGCAGTTGAGCGCGATGATGCCGCCAAAAGCGGATGTGGGGTCTGTCTTGAAGGCCTTGCTGTAGGCCTGAAGCGCGTCTGCGCCCACCGCCACACCGCAGGGGTTGGCGTGCTTGACGATAACGCAGGCAGGCTCTGAAAAGCTTTTGACGCATTCCCACGCAGCATCAGCGTCGGCGATGTTGTTGTAGCTCAGCTCCTTGCCCTGGATTTGTTTAGCCATGACCAGTGAACCGGGCGCTGGGTAGAGGTTGCGGTACAGCGCGGCTTGCTGGTGGGCGTTTTCACCGTAGCGCAGGTCTTGCAGTTTGATGAAGCGCCCGTTGGTTTGTGCCGGGAACTGTGCGTGGCTGCCGTCAGGCTGGATACTGGACAAATAGTCGCTGATGGCGCCGTCATACTGGCTGATGCGGTTGAACGCGGCCACTGACAATGCGAATTTGGTTTTGTCCGTCAGCTTGCCGTCGGTCTTGAGTTCTTCAAGCACGCCAGCGTACTGCGACGCATCGGTCAGCACGCCCACATCTTTGTAGTTTTTGGCAGCGCTGCGCACCATGGCCGGGCCGCCAATGTCGATGTTTTCAATCGCGCCCTCCAGTGTGCAGCCCGGCTTGGCGACGGCGGCTTCAAACGGGTACAGGTTGACCACCAGCAAATCAATGGTGGCGATGCCGTGTTCTTTGAGTGCTGCCATGTGCTCAGGCACATCGCGCCTCGCCAGCAGGCCACCGTGGATTTTGGGATGCAGCGTTTTGACCCGGCCATCGAGCATTTCAGGAAAACCGGTGTGGTCGGCCACTTCAGTGACTGGCAAGCCGGCGTCTGCCAGCAGCTTGGCGGTGCCGCCAGTAGACAACAGCTTGATACCCAGTGCGTGCAAGGCTTGGGCAAATTTAAGGATGCCGGGTTTGTCGGAGACGGAAATCAGTGCGTTCATGGGTTGTCTGTTTTTATTATTTATTTGATGAGTTTGTGCTCGACCAGCTTTTTGCGCAGGGTGTTGCGGTTCAGGCCCAGCCATTCTGCGGCGCGTGACTGGTTTTGCGCGGCTTGCTGCATCACCACCTCCAGCAGTGGCTTTTCAACCACCCGCACCATCATGTCGTACATGCGGTCAGGCTCGGTACCGCGCAGGTCTGTGAAGTAGCCGTCCAGGCTGGTGCGTATGCACTCTTCAATTTGTTTTTTGCTCATGTCTGCACTTCCATTTTTTCTTCGTCTTCATTTTTAGAGTGAACCGCATCAAGAATACGGTCGGCAGCATTGCCCAAACCATCAAAAAAATCACTCACTGCACCAAGCTGAGCCTGGGCACTCACCAGGATGTTCATCTGTGCTCGAAACGCCTCGCCGCCCGGCAAAGACTTCACATACCAGCCAATATGCTTGCGCGCACTGCGCACGCCCGTGAACTCGCCATACAGCTCGTAGTGGTCTTGCAAGTGTTCGAGCAGCAGGCGTTTGACGTCCATGACCAAGGGCGGTGCAAGCTGCGTGCCAGTGGCCAAAAAATGCACGACTTCGCGAAAAATCCAGGGTCTGCCCTGTGCCACACGGCCCAGCATCACGGCATCAGCGCCGGTGTAGGCCAGCACATCACGCGCTTTCTCACCGCTGGAAATGTCACCATTGGCCACCACTGGAATCGTTAACGCCGCCTTCACCTCGGCAATCGTGTCGTATTCAGCCAAGCCCTTGTAGCCCTGCTCGCGGGTACGGCCATGCACCGTGACCATCGCAATGCCAGCGCTTTGTGCGGCACGGGCAATCGTCACTGCGTTTTTTTGGCTGGCGGCCCAGCCGGTGCGCATCTTGAGGGTGACAGGCACTTTGCGCGGTGCGCAGGCACTGACCACCGCCTCAACAATTTCGAGTGCCAGTTTTTCGTCTTGCATCAACGCCGAGCCTGCCCATTTGTTGCAGACTTTTTTGGCCGGGCAGCCCATGTTGATGTCGATGATTTGTGCGCCACGGTCGATGTTGTAGGCGGCTGCATCGGCCATCATTTGCGCGTCTGTACCGGCAATTTGTACCGCTATCGGCTCGGGCTCGCCGTCATGGTTGGCACGGCGTGAGGTTTTCAGTGTGTCCCACAGGTCGCGGCGCGAAGTGACCATTTCACTGACGGCATAACCGGCGCCCAGCCTTTTGCACAGCATGCGAAAAGGCCTGTCTGTGACGCCCGCCATGGGGGCAACAAACACGTTGTTTGCCAATGCATAGGGGCCGATAAACATGGGGAGGAATTTTTGGAGATGCTGAAAAAGAAGGCACATTGTAGCTGCCTAAAATTTCAGCAAATCATTATTTTTACACGGGCTTACCGACGGCATCACCGGCATCTTGCTGACGAGGAGTAGCGTATCTGCCTGCCTATACTTGTGCCTATACTTGTGCCTATACTTGTGCGTACATGCAAGCCTGGATACAACACCTGATGGAAATGCTGTCATTGCCCGAATACGGCTTGAGCACGGTGTTTGTGGTGTCTTTTATTTCAGCCACATTGTTGCCGCTGGGCTCTGAGCCGGTGGTGTTTGGCCTGGTCAAGCTGAACCCTGAACTTTTTTGGCCTGCGATTTTGGTGGCAACTGGCGGCAACACACTGGGCGGTGCGCTGGACTGGTGGCTGGGTGATGGTGCGCACAAAGTGGTGGACAAGTACAAACCAGATTCACACCATGGCCGCGCTGTCAGGTGGCTGGAAAAACTGGGGCCCAAGGCCTGTTTGCTGTCGTGGCTGCCCGTGGTGGGTGACCCGCTCTGCGCGGTTGCAGGCTGGTTGAAGTTTTCGTTTTGGCCCTGCGTTTTTTACATGGCGATTGGCAAATTTTTGCGCTACTTCATGATGACAGCGAGCCTGATCTGGGTTTTTCCGGGGGTTTTTTAAAACCGCTCCGTAGGCAACAAATAGCGCCACTGCCCAGCGGGCAAGCCACTCAATGCCACCCGCCCAATCCGCAGACGCTTCATGCCAGTGACCGTCAAACCAACACTCTCGCAAAAATAAGCAATCTGGCCAGGCTGCTCGCCTTTGAGCGCAAAGCGCAAGCGCGCCTCGCTTTGCCAGCTGACTTTGGCCGATGGCAGCGGTTTGCCGTTGAAGGTAAAGCCGTGGTCCAGGCGGTTCAGGCGCTGCAGCCCGCCGGGTTTGATGTTGCCCTGAACCTCAACCACCACCTCATGTTCCAGCGTCGCTGCATCATCTACCAGCTTGCGAGCCACCCGCCAGTCGTCAGTGAACACCACCAGTCCGCTGGCGGGCAAGGCAAGCTGCGTGACAAGCTCGGCTGAAAGATGTTTTTTAAGCAGCGCGATGCCGCTTTTGTCGTCTGGCCAATGGGTGGCCTGTTTTAAATCTGCCTGAAACCCGGCAGGCTTGTGCAGCAGCAGGGTGACAGCCGTGGGGGCCAGCAGGCTGGCGTCTTTTGACAATTCGATTTTTTGGTGCAACACCCGAAACTGGGGTTCTTCAACCACCACGCCATCGACCGTGACCCAGCCACCTTCGATGTATTGCTCGGCCTCGCGGCGCGAGCAGGGCAGCATTTCAGCCAGGCGCTTGGCTAGGCGAATCGGTTCAGTCATTGTGGGCGATATTAAATAAGTAGCGACTTGCGCCCGTATTCATTGGTCTGTAGGCCATTTTGTTACCTGAAAATGGCTTAAAACAGCATATTTCAACTGCTAAATAAGAAATTCATGACATCGCCATCCTTGACGACGTATTCTTTGCCTTCACTGCGCATCTTGCCAGCGTCCTTCGCGCCCTGCTCGCCCTTGAAGGCGATGTAATCGTCAAACGCGATGGTTTGCGCGCGGATGTAGCCTTTTTCAAAGTCGGTATGAATCACGCCGGCCGCTTGCGGGCCGGTGTCGCCGATATGAATCGTCCAGGCGCGGACTTCTTTGACACCTGCCGTGAAGTAGGTTTGCAGGCCCAGCAGCTTGTAGGCGGCGACGATCAGGCGGTTCAGGCCAGGCTCGCTCTGGCCAATCTCGGCCAGGAACATTTTCTTGTCTTCGTCTTCCATGTCAGCCATTTCGGCTTCCATCTTGGCGCAAATGGCGACGACAGGCGCGTTTTGCGCCTTGGCGTAAGCGGTCAAACGGTCCAGGTACGGGTTGTTTTCAAATCCGTCTTCAGCCACATTGGCCACAAACATGGCTGGCTTGGCCGTGATCAAAAAGAATTGTTGCAGCAGGGGCTGCTCTTCCTTGCTGAATTCAAGGGTGCGCACCGGCTTGGCTTCATTGAGCGCCGCCTGGCATTTCTCCAGAATCGCCACCAGCTTGGCAGATTCCTTGTCGCCCGAGCGTGCCAGCTTGGTCACGCGGTGCAGGCCTTTTTCAACCGCCGCCAGGTCGGCCAGACAGAGTTCGGTCTGGATCACCTCAATGTCGCTGATCGGGTCTACCTTGCCAGCCACATGAATCACGTTGTCGTCTTCAAAGCAGCGCACCACATTGACGGTGGCATCGGTCTCGCGAATATGCGCCAAAAATTTGTTGCCCAGACCCTCGCCCGTGCTGGCACCGGCCACCAGGCCTGCAATGTCGACAAACTCAACAATCGCTTTTTGTATTTTTTGCGGGTTGACGATAGCGGCCAGCTGGTCAAGCCGCGCATCCGGAACCTCCACAATACCCACATTGGGCTCAATGGTGCAAAAAGGGTAATTTTCAGCCGCAATGCCCGCCTTGGTTAACGCATTGAACAAGGTGGATTTTCCGACGTTGGGCAGGCCAACGATGCCGCATTTCAAACTCATGACAAACCTTAAAAATCAGGTTGCAAAGTGTATTCGAAGCGCGTTCAGCCCATGTTTTGCAGCTTGTTTGATCAGTCAAACCGGTGATTGGCCGTGACAACTTGACCCGCTTTGAGCGTTTGCTCAAAACCCTCGATCACCACCGCATTCATGCCAAACGTCACCGCGCCATCAACCCGTGGGTCAGCCCGGTAGGTTTGCAACATGTCGCCCACCTCGTGGGTGCTGAGCGCTGTGACGGGGTCAATATTTGGAATCGGGCAGCGCGCGCAAGGCTTGACGGGTTTGAGCTGAAAACTACCCTGCCCGGTTGAGATGTGCAGGACATCCAATCGGTCTTCATCGTGTGCTGTCATCTCACCTGCATCGGGCGCAGTGCCCAACACGATGTTGGGTCGAAAACGCGACATGCTGACAGCCGGGCTGCCTTTGGCCGCCAGCTTGTCATTGAGCTGGTCCAGTGACGCCTCGCTGATCACCAGCAATGGAAACCCATCGCTGAACTGGTTCAGCGCATGAATGCTTTTCGTCCAGTCTGGGTCACAAACCCGTTGGTGGTCCGGATCAAACCGCACCAGGCGGGCCGTGATACCCAAATAGTCGGAAAACCACTGCGCTGCCACTGCACCCATGTCAAACGCGGCAACTTCGTCACCCCACACCCGCACCTGCGCAGGCGCTTCGACTTCATCCAGCTTGATGTGCAACGCCAGCATGCCAGGCGCGCGCAGCACCATCTCGTAGTGTTTGAGCTGAGGTTGAATCAGCGCCATCTTCGGCAATTCGCGCTGGGTTAAAAACTCGCCCTTGTCGTCCACCACCATCCAGGCGCGGTCAAACTCAAAGCCGGTTTCAGTCACGATGACCTCTTGTACCTGCACGCCTGCGCAAGACTTGATGGGGTAAACGTACAAGGCCGAGATGTGGCCTGAAAAGTCAAAGCGGTCGTTGGCTGGTTGGCTCATGGTGTTTTTTTTTGAAAAGAAGGACGAAAGTGTCTCAGAAACCGCAATTTTGCACTGCCTCATAAAATGAACGCATGTCCAAATCTTTTGATGTGTGTATTCGTGGTGACGGGGTGGTTGGCCGCGCGCTGGCTTTGCTATTGGCCAAAGAGCGATTGAAGGTGGCCTTGGTTTCAAAAGCATCAGAACCACGCCCAGACGACATTCGGGCTTATGCCCTGAACAGCGTATCAAAACAATTGCTTGAATCTTTGCGTGTCTGGCCTGATGCATCTTTTGCCACGCCTGTGCAAAAGATGCAGATTTGGGGAGACGACGGCGGCGCGGTTGATTTCAATGCCCAGGCTGTTGGACAAGAGGCGTTGACCTGGATTGTTGACGTGCCGCAGCTTGAAGCCCAACTGCTTCAAGCCTGCAGCTACCAGGGTTTGATTGAAACTGTTGAATCCCCAGTCACTGCGCCTTTAAGCATCATTTGCGAGGGACAAACCAGCAGCAGTCGCAGCAACAAGGGTGTGCAGTGGACAAGCAGACCGTATGCGCAAAAAGCCATCGCCGCACGGCTGGCCTCTAGCACGCCGCACGGCGGCACAGCCCGCCAGTGGTTTGGCAAGTACGGTGACGTGCTGGCGCTTTTGCCAATGGGCGGCAGCGAAGGGAAGTCTCTGGCGCTGGTCTGGTCAGTTACTGATGAACGTGCCGACTCTCTTGAAAACTTGCCACCCGAAGAATTTTGCAGCCAGCTTGCTCTGGCCTGCCAAAAAAGCGTGGGCAACTTGCAACTGACCAGCAGGCGCGCCTGTTGGCCGCTGGCACTGGGCAGTGCTGACCGCTGGGTGGGACCGGGCTGGGCGCTGGCGGGTGACGCGGCGCACACGGTGCATCCGCTGGCAGGTCAAGGATTGAATCTGGGCCTGGCAGATGCGGTCTGCTTGGGCCGGGTTGTGGCAGGTCGGCAATACTGGCGCAGTCTGGGCGACGAAAAATTGCTGCGTCAGTATGAACGCTCCCGAAAGGCTGATGTCGCCGCTGTGGGCGCAGTCACCGACGGCCTGCAGCGATTGTTTGCACAACCGCAGCCCGCTTGGCAGTCACTGCGCAATTGGGGCATGAATGGTTTTGCCGCCAGCACACCGCTTAAAAATTGGCTGGCCCAACGGGCTGGCGGGGCATCTTTTTAAAACATCACTGAAACCAAAACGAAACCAAACCAAACCATGACATTGCTTAAATCCATCATCGCCCTGGTCTTTGCCCTCCTGGCCTTCAGTGCCGTTGCGCAAGAATCCGCCATTCGTAAAAACCTGGCGGAGCGCCTGCCGAATCTGCCCAAAATTGACGAGGTCAGCAAAACGCCCATGAATGGCCTGTTTGAAATTCGCGTCAACGACAGCGATATTTTTTACACCGATGCAGAAGGCAATTTTTTGATACAGGGCGCGTTGATTGACACCAAATCAAAGCGCAACCTGACGGAAGAGCGCACCGAAAAGCTCAACGCCGTGGCCTTTGACTCGCTGCCGCTCAAGGACGCTTTCACGGTCGTTCGTGGCAACGGCAAACGCAAAATGGCGGTGTTTGAAGACCCCAACTGCGGCTACTGCAAGCGCTTTGAGCGCGATTTGCAAAAAGTCAATGACGTGACGGTGTACATGTTTTTGTACCCGGTGCTGGGCGCTGACTCGGTAGACAAAGCCAAAAGCATCTGGTGTGCCAAAGACCGCACCAAAACCTGGCTGGACGTGATGGTGCGCGACTTGCCCGTGCCCAAAGCCAGCTGCGACACCGCAGCGATTGACCGCACCCTGGAGTTTGGCCGCAAACACAAAATTACCGGCACGCCGACGATCTTTTTTGCCGATGGCTCACGTGTGCCGGGTGCCATCAACACCGCCCAGATCGAAAAGTTTTTGACCGAGGCCAAATAAGCCTTGACCAGCCTTCAGATGCTGGGTATTCCCGGGTCGCTACAAATCTTTGAGCCCAGCCACATGGCGGCCACCAGCCGGCTGCAGGCCATCAACCCAGCGCCGTACGCGCGCAGCCGCAACGCCATCGACGGCGCAGTCACCGGGCTGTCGCCTTACCTCACGCATGGTTTGCTCAACCTGACTGACGCGGCGCGGGATATCAACACCCGCTGGCCACTTGGCTTTGACGACAAACTGGTGTTTGAGTTTGGCTGGCGCGAGTTTTTTCAGCATGTCTGGGGGCATCAAAAAAACCCGGATGCCATTTTGCAAGACATGCACGGTGCGGCGCCCTGGCATGGCGTGTATGCCGACACACTGCCGCTGGACATTCGCCACGGCTGCACGGGTGTGCCCGCCATCGACAACGCAGTACGTGTCTTGTACGCCACGGGCTACCTCCACAACCATGCCCGCATGTGGCTGGCAAGCTATGTGGTGCATACACGCAAGGTGCATTGGCGTGCTGGCGCTGACTGGCTGTATGGCCACTTGCTGGACGGTGACTTGCCCAGCAACCACCTGAGCTGGCAGTGGGTGGCGGGCACGTTTTCAAGCAAGCCGTATTTGTTCAATGCTGACAATGTTTTGAAGTACGCGCCGGCGACTGCCCGGTCCGTCTGGGACTGCAGCGGCACGCTGATCGACCAAAGCTACGAAGCGCTGGATGCCATCGCACGCAACCGCGGTGGACTGGGTGCAGAGCCCGGTTTGCATGAAAAAATAGCTGAGCCAGCTCTTTTGAGCCATTTTTACAAGACAAATTCGCCTTTTGACCAATCAAATCGGGCGCAAGCAGCTCCTGAAAACATAGCGAATAAAAGACTTGAACTGGTTCACCCCTGGAGCCTGTCGCAGCGCTCAGACGATCAAACGCACCGCCTGGGCATCATCCATTTGCCAGCGCACGCCGCCTGGCCGTGGTCTGAACGGCGCTGGCAATTTGTGCTGAATGCGATGGCAGAGGTGACAGACGACCTCTGGATCGGCGACCTGGCACAGCTGGATGTCACAACCGCTGCCAGCGTGACGGCGCAGACGACGCTTTTCCCCGGTTACCGCGATGCTTTGCCGAAATTGGCAACGCTGGCACCTGCACCGCGACTGCTGCCCAACCCCAGCATGGCCTGCCGTTCCTTCAGCAAGTTTTATGAGCGCGCGCGGCGTGATGTTGCGTCGTTTGGGGATTTGCTTTAATACCAGCTGGTTTCACGTAGCTGCTTGCATTTATCTGCTGGTTTCATTTCCAAATCATGTCTACTTATATGGATGCCTCCCGGATAGCAAGAAGAATTTGTGTTGTGTTGCGAAGAAGTCGGCTGCTCACTTATATCCGGCCTTGAT